>CAMPKL010000415.1 GCA_946887065.1 uncultured Bryobacterales bacterium | reverse complement strand
CAAAATGGCGATCTGACCGCGGTGGTAGTGGGAATGCATTCCCAAGTGAGTCAAAATGTCCCGCGGCGTATTGCGAAAGCTCTTGCCCGTCTGGTTCGTATAGACGATCTCACTGCCCAAGGAATCTTCGTCTTGAGTCGCAAGATAGGCAAGCGCCATTTGATCGATCTCAGCCAGTTGCGCCTCGCATTCCTCCATCGCGAGTGCGGGGAAAAGTTCGATCTGCGAGGAGTCGCCGCCGCCCAACCGGGTCAACCAAACCCTTTGGGCCGCGAGGATATGGCCAAACAGACGAAGACACTCCGCCCTCTCTCTCAGTGGGGCTATGGATTCCAGCGCACGCCGGTTAGCCCACATTTCGAATTCCCACATCCGCTCAAAATGCGATGACATCGCTCGCCTCCGACGCCTTCCGGCGAATAACCTTCCGCCGGATTCTTTGTGCTAACCTACCCCGGCGCCAATTGCCCGCCTAATTTGCACCCATGAGTACACATCCGCAAGCCTCCCGGTTCTTTCTGGCTAGCTGTATCGCTCTGATCGTAACCGCGATGAGCTTCGCGATTCGAGGCGAGATTCTGGGCGTGTGGACGCAAGAGTTCGCCTTGACCAATGCCGAGGCCGGAGCCGTCACGGGCGCTGCATTCTGGGGATTCTTGCTGTCCATGGTGATTGGCGGGCCGCTGTGCGACGTCCTAGGCATGGGCAGGCTGGTGGTCCTGGCGTTTGTCGGTCACCTGGCCGGCACGGCATTGACGATCTTCGCGGGAGGCTTCTGGTCGCTGTTCATCGCCACACTACTCGTCGGCGTCGGCAATGGGTTCGTCGAGGCGGCCTGCAATCCATTGATCGCGACGCTTTACCCGGAAAAGAAGGTCTCCAAACTCAACTTGTTCCATGTGTGGTTTCCCGCCGGCATCGTCATCGGCGGCCTATTGGCCTATGCCATGGACCTGCAGGGCATGAGCTGGCAACTCAAGATCTCCTCGATGATCATACCGACGCTCATCTACGGCGCCATGTTCATCGGGATGAAGTTCCCTGCGACCGAGCGCGTCGCATCCGGCGTTACGACCGGCGAGATGTTCAAGGCAACCCTGCGGCCGCTGTTCATCTTCATGGCCTTCTGCATGCTGCTCACGGCCTCTACCGAGTTGGGAACCAATCAGTGGATTGCAACCTTGCTGTCGAACATCGGCGTGCAAGGCATCCTGATTCTCGTCTTGATCAACGGCATTATGGCGGTTGGGCGCATGTTCGGCGGTCCCGTGGAAAAAAGTCTGTCGCCGGCGGGCATGCTGCTGTTTTCCGCGATCTTTTCAGCGATTGGACTGTTCTGGCTTAGCTCGGCCTCGGGAAACATGGCTCTTGCCGCGGCGGCGGTCTTCGCCGTGGGCATCACTTACTTCTGGCCGACCATGCTCGGTTTTATCTCGCTATACGTTCCGCGCAGCGGCGCACTGGGACTAGCGATTCTAGGCGGAATCGGCGCCGGCGCGACTGCAATCGCCCAACCCTTCCTTGGCTGGGTGTACGACAGGCAATTGGAGCAACACCTTCCGCCAGGGACTACGCTGCAAGCGCTCCAGTCGGCCCCGCCAGGAACGCCTGCCCATGCTCAATGGCTCGAAGTGCAGGTGGCTTCCGGGTCGGGAGCGTTGCAAACGATGGCGATTCTGCCCGTCATCTTGATCATCGCCTTCGGCTGCCTCTACGCCTGGCAGAAAGGCAAGACTCCCGAGCGCCTGAGCCGCGGTTAACGGCCGGCGAGCCGCCGCTGGAGGCAGTCCTGTATCCTGATGGCTTGCCCGTGATAAGTAGGCTCGTCATCGTTGTCGTGCTCTGCGCGTTGGCAAGTTCGTCTTGCTCGGTCAAAAAATACGCCATCAAACAAGTCGGCGACTCACTAAACTCCGGGCCTTCGGTTTTTGAGACGGATAATGACGTTGAACTGGTCGGAGACGCATTGCCGTTCAGTCTCAAGTTCGTCGAGACGCTGCTGGCCGAGGTTCCGGATGATCCGGATCTGCTGATCACCGCCTGCCGCGGTTTCGTCCTCTACTCCTACGGATACGTCGATTTCGAAGCGGAACAAGTCCTGGAGACCGATCTCGATGAAGGGAGGCGCCTGCGAACCCGCGCCCGGCGTCTTTATGAGCGCGGAATGGAGTACGGACTTCAAGGTCTCGATCAGTTGTATCCAGGATTTCAGAACCGGCTCCGAACCGACCCTGCCGCGGCTGTCGCCATGCTGAACCCAAGCAGGTCGAATCGGGACGTCCCCTTCCTCTACTGGACGGCCGCCGGCCTGGGCCTCGCAATCTCGGTCTCCAAGGACGATGCGGCGATGCTGTCGCGTATTCCGGAAGTAGAGGCCATGCTCAACCGTGCAATCGAGCTCGACCCGAGTTGGGATGATGGGGCCTTGCATGCTTTCGCCGTCACCTTTGAGGGCGCCAAGCCGACCGGCGGATCTCGCCAAGCGATCGATCAGAGCTTCCGCACAGCCGAGCAAATGTCAGGTGGAACGGATGCGGGCCTGTATGTGTCCTACGCGGAGAACGTCGCGATCCCCGAGCAAGACGCCGTACTGTTCCGCGATATGCTCGGCAAAGCGCTGGCAATAGACGCCGACGCTGTTCCCGCGCGGCGATTGGCCAACCTGATCGCCCAGCGCCGGGCGCAATGGCTGCTTAGCCGTATCGAAGATCTATTCTTAATCGTCCCCGAAACAACCGAAACGAAAGGAGACCGATAATGTTCAAGTTTTTCCGCAATCTTCTGACTGCCTTGTTACTGGCGGGATTTCTGAGCACTCTGCCGGCCCAGCGCGGCGGCGGCGCCGTGCGCATCAATCTGGGCACCGTCGTACCCCAGGGCTCCGCTTGGCACGAGGTCCTGATGCGCATGAAGCAGGACTGGGAGACCATCTCCGGCGGACGCGTCGACTTGCGCATTTATCCAGGCGGCTCTCTGGGCGACGACGTCGAGATGCTGCGCAAGGTGCGTATCGGCCAACTGCAAGCAGTCGCCCTAACCAGCGTCGGCTTTTCGAGAATCGACGATAGCATCGAGGCTCTGCACATTCCGCTGCTGTTCAGGAGCTACGAAGAGCTGGACTATGTCCGCGAAAAAATGGCCCCTAAATTGGAAGGCGCCTTGGCCCAAAAGGGCTTCATCGTCGTGAACTGGTCCGACGGCGGCTGGGCGCAGTTTTTCACCAAGAGGCCCGCCAAAACGCTGGATGACCTTCGCGGCATGAAGCTCTGGATCAGTTCGGGCGACCCCAAGGCCGAGCAGCTCTACCGGGAGTTCGGCATGCGTCCGACGCCGCTGCCGATGACCGAGATGCTTACTGCATTGCAGACCGGTCTCATCGAAGCCATCGACGTCCCCCCGCTTTTCGCGATGCTCGACGGCTCCTTTCAACGGGCGCCGTACATGACCGATATCCGTTGGGCTCCGGTCATCGGCGGCACCGTGATCAGCAAGCAGGCGTGGGAAACCATTCCCGCCGACTTGCGCCCCAAGCTGCTCGCCTCGGCGAAAAAGGCCGGCGAGGAAATGCGCGGCCGCATCCGGCAACTGGGCGAGGACGCGATCATGCAAATGAAGCAACGCGGTCTCACCGTCGTGCCGGCCGATCGCGACGCGTGGCAGCGTGAAGTGGAAGCCGCGTACCCCAAATTACGCGGGAGGCTGGCCCCGGCGCCGCTCTTCGACGAGGCGATCCGGCTGCGTGACGAGTACCGCGCCAAGCGCTAGCTATCGTTTGTAACCGATCGCCCTCAGAAAGCCGTTGCGGGCGGCGATCTCGTCGGGTCCTTCGACTCCGAGCGGGCTCTCGCCGTCGATCACGCCGACCACGCCCCGGCCTTGTTCGGTCTGGGCGACGATCACCTCCAGCGGATTCGCCGTGGCGCAAAAGATCCGCACTACCTCCTGGCAATCCTTAATTCGCGGCAACACGTTGATCGGGAAACCGTCTCTCATCACCACAACGAAGATGTGTCCAGCGCCGATTAACTCCGCGAACTCAATCGCCAAGTCCTCCAGCTTCTCGTCGTTGCCGTCATGGCGAATGAGGCGATGCTGCGAAGCCTCGTTGAAGGCCAAGCCAAACTTCATTTGCGGGGCCGTCCCCACGATGATTTCGTAGAGATCCTCGACCGTCTTAATGAAGTGCGACTGCCCCAGAATCACGTTGCAACCCTCGGGGATCTTGATGCGGACCGTGCTCAATTCCATCG
>CAMPKL010000414.1 GCA_946887065.1 uncultured Bryobacterales bacterium | reverse complement strand
ATCTCGTTCGCGACCTTGAGGGGCGTGAGTGATGCAGGCGCTCTCGTCGAGCACCGCCGCATGGCGGCCCTGCCTCTTGGCGCTTGGCGTACTTGCGAGCTGCGGCGAAAGTAGTGCGCCGGACGACGACTTAACAGCCATTCGCCCCCCCGAGATTGTTCGGATCGTCCCGGCAAGCGAGGCGCTTGCCGGCGCACACGTCCCGACTCTCGATCCTGCCACGATGAACGACGCTGAAATCGAGAAGGCCCTTGGCGCTGGACCTCATTGCGAGTTCAGGTACACAAGCGAGGGGAATTCCGTGCTCGCCTGGGAAGCGTCCCGGACCAGCGCCGGGAAAGGCGTCGTAAAGCTGAATGGGCATCTGGTGATGTTAAGATCCGCAGCCGCGAGCGAAGAGGTCGTGTTGGCCGCCGAACAGGTACGTCTGAGCGTCGCTCGCGATGGAGAAGATCGTGATGAGGGGTTTCCCAATGAACGCCAGGGTGAAGCCACAGCGGTCTTTGAGGTGGAAGGCAAGTTGAAGGTAGGTTACAGCGGCTACTACGAGTGCGCCGAATGAGCGCCCCTTGCGGCTCCGTGGGCTGCCGCTCGCCGGACCCTCTGGTTGCTGGCGGCAAATTAGCCCTTGACCCTGTAGTCGACTACGGGATCTGTACTGTAGTTGCGATGATCGGCGGAGCTACTAGAACCCATGTTGGCCGACGCATGGCTAGCGTTTTACTGATCCTCGCGACGCTGACTGTTTCGGTTGGAACCGTCTACGGAGCCGTCCAAGCCAACGTCAGCGAGCAACTTCACGCGTGCTGTCAGCAAGACAAGGCTGTCACGCCGTGCTATACGCTGTGTGCCGCTTCACGCTCGAACCAAAACCTTGGCGCAACTCCGAATTGGCAACCTCCGGCGCTTATTCTGCTGAGAACGTTCGTTCCTGAGCGATTTCCAGCTGCCGTAGATTCGCCCACACCCCTCGATCGCGGAAACCCGAGCGTTTCTCCGCCGATCTACGTTCTCAACGACGTCTTTCTGATCTGATTCCCCTCCGGCTTCGCTTGTCCCGCGGATGACTGGTGCGCCGCAGCGCGCCGGTCCCGCGTTTTCGCGTGCAAAAGCTGGAGGGAAATTTCGTGAGATTGATACCCCTTGCGGTCGTTGGAGCCTTGCTTTGGGCGGGTTGCGCCTATGCCGGGGCCGCGCCCGCCGCCTTGCAGGAACTGATCGACGACACGTTGCAGAGAAATGCCTCCCTCAAGGAGGCTGTGGCGCGACGCCGGGCGGCTGAGCATCGTCCGGTCCAACAAGCCGCGCTTCCCGATCCGCAGATCTCTGCGACTCAGTACGTCCGGACGCCCGAAACAAGAGTCGGGCCACAGTTTACGGCACTCTCGATCTCGCAGCGCTTTCCCTGGCGCGGCAAGCTGACCGCCCAACGCGCGGTGGCCGAATCCGGCATCGAGGTGGCGGAGGCGGCGATCGACGTCAAGCGGGCGGAGATCGTTCGAGCAATCACTTCAGCCTATTGGGACCTCGCCTACGCGGACCGAGCCGCCGAGATCGTGCAGGAGGATCTTGAGATCCTTCGTCACTTCGAGGCGCTCGCCCAGGCGCGCTATAGCCAGGGAAGCGGACTGCAACTCGCCGCGCTCAAACTTCAGGCTGAAATCACCCGTGGCCTCAATCGTCTGCAGCAGTTGCGCCGACGCCGTACCGACGTCGAGGCAATGATCAACGCCCTGCGTGACCGGGAACCGGACTCTCCCATCGGCCGCACGCAACTTCCCGAGTCGGATTCGTTGAGTCTCGACTTACCGACTCTCTATGCCGCTGCCCGCAACCGGCGGCCTGATCTGCTCTCAGCCGAGCTGAAAACCCAGACCGAAATGCGCCGTCTTGATTCGGCCCACAAACAGGGAATGCCCGACGTGACGGTGGGCGCTGGATACACGCTCGTGGCCCAACGGGGCGATCAGCCGGGAATCATGATTCCCCCGGTCAGCAACGGCAAGGATATCTACTCCCTATCCGTCGCCTTCAACCTGCCCATTTTTCGCAAGAAGTACCGCGCCGGCGTCGACCAGGCCAGCCAAAGCGTCGTCGCCTCCGAACATCGCTACCGCGCGCTTTGGAATCAGACGCAGGCGGAGATTCGCGCCTCGGCGTTTGACGTCGGCTCGATCGAGGAACAACTGAGGCTCTTCGAAAATTCGTTGCTGCCTCAAGCCGAGCAGGCCCTGCGCTCCAGCGAACAGGCCTATGCCACGGGCGGCGCGGGCGTGCTCGACCTGCTCGACAGCGAACGCACCTTGATCGAGGTGCGACTGGGGTTGGCGCAATTGCAAGCCGACCGGCTCAAATCTATTGCCGACCTGGAACGGGCCGTCGGCGCTCCGCTATCGGAGGTCTTGCCATGAAGTCCGCTCTCAAGACGTTCTCTCTTCTCGCTCTGGGCCTCGCCGTCGGAATTGGCGCGACATGGGCCGTAATGCACTGGGACATCCTTGATCGACTAGGCCCGGCTGCGGCCGAAGACGCCGCTGCCGGCGAGATGCTCTACACCTGCGCCATGCATCCGCACATTCTCGAAACCGAACCGGGCAACTGTCCAATCTGCAACATGCGCCTTACGCCCGTTCGCAATCCAGCAGCAACGCCTGTCGCTGCGGCGCCCGAGACGCCTGCCGGAGAACGCGAAATCCTCTACTGGCGCGCCCCGATGGACCCGAACTACATCTCCGACGAGCCGGGGAAGTCGCCGATGGGTATGGACCTCATCCCGGTCTACGCCGAGGAGCAGCCGGGCCCAGCCAACGTCGTCCGCGTCGATCCCGGATTCGTCCAAAACTTCGCCGTTCGCACTGCCGTCGCCGAGCGCGGCGCCATCCCCATCGACATTCGCACCGTCGGCGTCCTTTCCCACAACGAGGACAGCGTTCGAGCCGTGAGCACGAAGTATGAGGGTTGGATCGAGCGGTCCTACTACAACACGATCGGCGAACACGTTCATGCCGGTACTCCGATGTTCGAGATCTACAGTCCGGCGCTCGTCACAACACAACAGGAGTACCTGTCGGCGATCGCATTCGCAAGGCGGCTTGAAGAGTCAGGGGCCTATCCTGAAGCTTTAGACCGAGCTCGATCCCTGGCGGCCGCCGCACGCGAACGCCTCCGCTATTGGGATGTGTCCGACGCTCAGATTGACGAGATCGAGCAAAGCGGTCAGCCTCGGCGGACGCTCACCGTCACGGCCCCCGCGTCGGGCCACCTGATGTCCAAGGCGGTCGGGGCGCTCGAGGGCTTACATGTAACGCCTGGAATGACGATCCTCACGCTTGCCGACCATACCAAGCTTTGGTTGGAAGTCGAGATCTACGAACAAGACGTCCGCCATGTGCGCGAGGGAACGCAAGTACGCCTCAGTGTAGACGCGGTTCCAGGCGTTCGCCGCGGAACGGTGGCATTCTTCGGGCCGGCGGTCGATCCCCAAACCCGAACTCTGTCCG
This sequence comes from uncultured Bryobacterales bacterium, assembly GCA_946887065.1. The sequence goes on along the minus strand of CAMPKL010000414.1, from coordinate 755 downwards.
CTTTCGTCGAGGTCGCGAATACTGACCTAAAATTGCGGCCCGGCATGTATGCGGAAGCCGTCATCCAGCCGCCCGCTCCTTCCAATGTCGTGCGGGTCCCCGAGGAAGCCGTGATCCACAGCGGCGAACGCAGCGTCGTGATCGTGCAACTCAGCCCCAGCGAGTTTCAGCCGCGTGAGGTCGAGGTCGGCAACATCGGCGGCGGTTTTCAGGAAATCCGCAGCGGCATCCGGGCAGGCGAACGTGTCGTCGTCTCCTCGCAATTCCTCATCGACTCGGAAAGCAACCTGCGCGCCGCTCTCATGCAACTGTTGGGGCCGAACGCAGCGGGCGCGCCTGAGGCCCAAGATGATTGAGCGGCTCATCGACTGGTGCCTCGACAACCGCTTCTTGGTGGTGATTCTGACGGCCTGCGTGGTCGTCGTCGGCCTTTTTGCTCTGTGGAATACGCCGGTCGACGCGATACCTGACCTTTCCGACACTCAGGTCATCGTCTACGCGGAGTACCCCGGCCAAGCGCCGCGCATTGTCGAAGACCAAGTCACCTACCCCCTCACGACGCAATTGCTCGCGGCGCCTTTCGCCAAAGTCGTTCGCGGGTACTCCTTCTTCGGCTACTCATTGGTCTACGTCATCTTCGAGGACGGCACGGACCCCTACTGGGCGCGAAGCCGCGTCCTTGAATACCTCAACTATGCGTCGGGAAGGCTTCCGCCCGATGTCCGGCCCGTGCTTGGCCCGGATGCCACGGGCGT
>CAMPKL010000413.1 GCA_946887065.1 uncultured Bryobacterales bacterium | reverse complement strand
CGCCGCCCACGAGCCCGCCCTCGCTCCCAGCAGTCTGTAGGTGATGTACGCCGCCAAGCTGATGCCCACAATCAGCACGACCATCAGCCAAACGCGAAAGGGATTCAGTACGCCGTAAGGTCCATAGCCTTGATCCGGAAGCGCAGGAAGAATCACCAGGGAGATCAGCGCCAGCCGCGCCCCGGCGCGAACGTCAGCTTCTTCCATGCTGCTCGCGAACCCGTGCAGAGTCTCTTTGAACTGCAGCAGGACAGCAACGCATCCGGTAACAACGATGGCGGGAATCATCTGTCCCCGCGTCACCGCAACGCCCACGCCGTACATCACCAACGCGGCGAACTCCGTCGTCAGCCCGGGATCGTTTTCACCCCCACGAAGTTTCGCGACGTTGGCTACAACCAACAACGCGGCGGTCGCCAGCAGTCCCGCCGAGACGACCATCGTGAAGTCCGCGGCGATTCCGCCAACCAGCGCGCCGAACAGCGTTATCAACGAAAAGGTGCGGATCCCGGCAACGCGGCTCTTGCTCCACTCCCGCTGCAGACCGACGAGCAGACCGAGAGCTGCCGCAATGAGTAGGTCTTGAACCACGATCCGCTACGGTAGCAAGTTGATAGCCGCTAGCGGTTGATCACCAGCAAGGCCGCCGCCTGCCCTCCGCTGCGCAGACCCGCGCGCACGCTATAGATGCCGTGGGCCGCCGTCTCGGCCAGGTGTTTGTGAAAGGCGCCCTGATAGCGGAATGCCAGGCGGCTGCCGTCGTCCAGGCTCAACGACATCTCTGTCGCCGCCTTCTGATCAACCGAGGTTTCGCGTGCCGGCGGATCTTTTGCTTCGGAGACGTAAGTCGGCACGTACAATTCTCCCCCAACCTCGATGCGTTCAATGCGCCGAATGTCGATGGCCGCATGCACGTCGCCGTCGCCGTTCTTGGGGACCACCATGACATGCGGCGAGCGGATCAACAAGTAGAGCGGCGGCTCGGAGCTAAGAGGCGCCGAGCCCGAGAATCGCCCTGCTACCAAAACGCCTCCGTTCAGCAGGTACTCGGCGCGGTGGCGGCGCTGCAGCTTGCGTTCGAGCTCCGGGTCGGCCAACCGGCCCAACCACAACCCGCAAATGAATGAGATGACCCCAAGCCCGCCGGCAACGGCGCCCAGCCATCCCGCGAACCAACAAGCGATCAGCGATACGCCGACAGTTGCCAACCCGCCGCGCACAAATACCCACCAGCGTTCCCTGCGCCAGCGCCTCACTAGCGGGACCAGCAAAACGAATGAAAACAGCAGGTAGAGCCCGGCGCCCAACCAGCGCGGAATCCCAAACGGGCGCAGCGTCTGCGCACCTCGTCCCGCCTGCAACTGCGGATCGGCCGGCTTTGTTCCCTGGCGCGATTGCTTCATCCAGCGCGTTAGGCTCCAAGCTCTTGTTGGAAAACCGTGCTGATCTCAGAGCAGTAGCGCTCGACGTCTTCCTGGCGCGCGGCTTCGACCATGACGCGCGCCAGTTGCTCCGTCCCCGAATAGCGCACCACGATGCGCCCCCTGTCGCCGAGTTCGGCTTCCGCCGCTGCAATGGCTGCCGCAATAACAGGTACGTCGGCGATGGGCGGCTTGCGCGAAACCTTCACATTCACCAGCTTCTGCGGGAACACCACCAGCTTCTTGCGCAACTCGCTCAGCGGCGCATCGGACGCTGCAAGAATCTCCAGCACCATGCGGGCGGTCAACATGCCGTCGCCGGTGTTGGCGAACTGCTTGAAGATGACGTGTCCGGATTGCTCGCCGCCGACCGCAGAATCGCTCGCCAGCATCTCTTCGAGCACATACTTATCTCCCACCTGGGTGCGCACCATTGTGATGCCGCGATCCTTCAGCGCCTTCTCCAAGCCCATGTTGGCCATGATCGTCGTTACCACCCGATCGCCTGGCAGCCGGCCTCGCGCTTTGAGCAACTCGCCTGCGAGCAACAACACCGCGTCGCCGTCCACTTCCGCCCCGTCGTCGGCGATGAACAGCGCGCGATCCGCGTCGCCGTCGAAGGCCACGCCCAAGTCCGCGCCCGCCTCGACCACGCGTTGCCGCAACTGCTCCAGATGCAGCGAGCCGCAGCCCAAGTTGATGTTGCGTCCGTTCGGTTCGTTAAAACAAACTTCCGCGTCCATGCCCAGCGCCTCAAAGAACGCCGCCGCGAACCGGCTGGCGGCGCCGTGAGAACAATCCACAATCAGCCGCAGCTTCTTTAATTGGTCCGCCGGTGCGCCGGCCTGAACCAGATGATCTACATACTGGTGCGCCAATGCCGTGTCGACGGCCAGCGGCGCGCTACGAGGCGTGACGCCTGACTCCAACTGGCTCAGCATGTTCTGCTCGACAACGTGCTCCTTGTCGTCGGGCAGCTTGAATCCTTCTGGGCCGAATACCTTAATTCCGTTGTCCTCGTACGGGTTGTGCGACGCCGAAATCATCACGCCCAGGTCAAAACCGCCCCGCGCGGTCAGGAACGACACGCCCGGCGTCGGCAGAACGCCGGCCAGTACCGTCTCCACGCCTTTGTCTTCGAGACCCGCGGCCAAGCGGCCGGCGATCTCGGTGCCTGATTCGCGCGTATCCATGCCTAACAACGCTCGGCCTTTCCCGCCGAGCAGATCGCCCAGCGCACTGCCGCATGCATAAACCGTGGCGGCATCGAGCGGGTAGGCCCCAGCCTTGCCGCGAATGCCGTCCGTTCCGAAGAGTTCTTTTCCCATGTCTATTTCAGGCGGCCCTAGCGCCGCCGCACCTTCAGTTCAACACGAACTATGGGGTTGTCAACAAACCGCAGTTTAGGATCCGGCAGGAGCGCCGCCGTTTCGACCGCCGTGTTGGCAGTCAGTTGGGCGACATCAATCGGATCGGTCCGCAGTGTGTCGAGCAAACCAACTCGGTTGGCTGGACCAGCGATCGTCAAAGAGGCGGGGACGACGGTGAATTCTTCGATCACGAACTCGCTCGATTCGGCGCCGGACCAGGTCGGATCCACTGCGGCTTGCACTTCGACGGTTCGCTGCAGGGAGTAGCGCAACTGCTCCGGGACCGCGCCCACAAACTTGACGCCGGCCGGCAGGCTCAGTCTCAGATCGGAAATCAGCGCCGTCCTTAGTTCGCCTTCAGCGAGCTCGGAGCAGTCCGCCTCGATCGTTAGGCGCTGGCCGCGCAGCGCCGCCAGCAACGGCTCTGTACCTTCGAGTAAAACGGAAGGATTCACGGATTGTTCGGCATCCACTTCAAAACCCGGGGGCACTCCAACGTAGCGGATATCGGCCTCGAACGGTTCTTGCGACGCGTCGTTGAGGGGTACCAGGATCCAGAGCGCGAGCGCCGTCAACAGCGCTAATGCCTTCGTTCCCGCGTGGTTCGTTAGACGCTTCCCGATTCCTGCCATCCCGCCTAATTCTCTGTGACTGTTTCCGCGCCGGAAGTCCTTGGTTCCGAAGCCAACTGAACCGGCTCGCCCCGCGGAGCCGAAACGACAGGGCCCATCAGCCGCACCATCTCCAATCTCAGCCGATCCGTAGAGACTCCTCTCTGGATGTCTCCTCCCGCGGCAATCGAAATCCTCCCGTCGGTCTCGGAAACCGCCAGCGCCAACGCATCGCTCTCTTCTGTGACCCCGATTGCGGCGCGGTGGCGTGTGCCCAACGTGGAAACCAGTCCTGGATTTGTCGTCAGGGGCAAGAAGCATGCCGCCGCGGCGATCTTCTGCTTTTGGATGATCACGCCGCCGTCGTGCAGTGGGGTGCTGCGCTGGAAGATGCTGACCAGAAGATCGGAGGACAATCGCGCGTCGAGCGCAACGCCGCTCTGCACAAAAGTCTTCAAACCCGTTTCGCGCTCGATCACAATCAAGGCGCCGACCCGGCCGGCCGAGAGTTGACCGATGGCGAACACGATGTCCTCGTACTCATGCTGCGTTTTCGTGGTGCGAAAAAGCGAGGCGATATGCAACGCCATTCCGCGCAGCATCGACCGGATCTCCGACGGGAACAAAATCAAGAGGGCGATCGGCGTGTAAGGCGCCACAACTCCCAACACGTAATGCAGCGTCGTCAGTCCCAGCCAGCCGGCCGCGACGTACATCAACGCGACCAAGCTAACGCCGAAAAATACGGGCGCCGCGCGCGTGCCCCGCAGCGCCTTCATCAAGTGATAAATCAGGTAGGCTAGCGCCGAGACATCGACCAGCGCCACGAACGCGCCCCAAGGCCCGCGCTCGAGTACTCCTTGGA
>CAMPKL010000412.1 GCA_946887065.1 uncultured Bryobacterales bacterium | reverse complement strand
CGGCTGTACGACATTGAGCGTTCGCAGCTCGGACCAGGCCGAGCTACGGCCCTTGTCGCTGACTCCTCGTATCGCGAAGCCCCTTTTGGAACCGTATTGGCCAACGAGCGGCGCCCGGACCTCCAGGCGCCTTCCTGGGCCGGTCGTCGCAGCGTCCTGGGCGACAACTGTCGTCAGGAGTTCGCCGTGATCGTTCAGAGCGTCCGGAGACGGCAGATCGCCGCCGGGCGGAATGACCATCGAGTAAATGTCGAATCGCTCCATTGCGCGGAACATCTGGCCCTCGCTGCCGAGGACCGGCCAGGTCCATTCGGCGACCAGCTCGGACGCTTCTTGGCGGACCACAAAGTCGTCTACGCGACCGGGTATGTGCAACAGAGGAGGAAGAGGTTCGCCGACCGAGCCGCACGCGGTCAGGAAGATTACGAGGGGAAGCAGGGAGGTTCGCCGCCAGTTACGGGCTGAACGCTGGAAAATCACGATAACAACCGCCGCTAGAGGATGTACCGGCTCAAGTCCTGATCCTTCACCACGCCCGCGAGCCGATCGGCGACATATTTGGCGTCAATTTTGACGGACTTCTTCTTCAGATCTGGTCCCTCGAAGGAGACCTCTTCAAGAAGCTTTTCCATAATCGTGTGCAGCCTTCTGGCGCCGATGTTTTCCGTCTGCTGGTTCACTTCGGTGGCGAGCCGGGCGATCTCGACGATGGCGTCTTGAGTAAATTTGAGCTTGACCCCTTCGGTTTCCATCAGTGCGACGTACTGCTTGATTAAGGCATTCTTGGGCTCGGTCAAGATTCTGACGAAGTCCTCAGCCGTAAGCGCCTTCAACTCAACACGGATCGGGAAACGGCCCTGCAACTCGGGGATCATGTCCGAGGGCTTCGAAACATGAAAGGCGCCCGCGGCGACGAACAGGATGTGGTCGGTGCGCACCATCCCGTAACGCGTATTGACGGTCGTACCTTCGACGATGGGCAGGATATCCCGCTGCACGCCTTCGCGGCTGACGTCGGGACCGCGGCTGCCTTCGCGGCCGGCGATCTTATCCATTTCATCGAGGAAGATAATTCCCGAATGCTCCACACGATCGACTGCCTGCCGCGTGACCTGATCCATGTCGACGAGCTTCTGTTCTTCTTCTTGGACTAGGTAGTCTAGCGCTTCGACGACGTGCATCTTGCGGCGGCGCGACTTACCGCCGAACAGACCGGGAAGCATGTCGCGAAGATTGATGTCCATCTCCTCGATTCCCGAGTTCGTAATCACTTCGATAGGCGTATTGCGGTCGCGCACCTCGATCTCGACCATGCGGTCGTCGAGCTTACCCTCGCGCAGGTTCCGGCGCAGTTTCTCGCGAGTTCTGCCGATCGATTCCTTACTGCCTTCGCCTTCTTCATCCGGCGTCTGGGGCGGCATCAGTATGTCGAGGATCCGTTCCTCGGCATTGGCCTCCGCGCGCTCAGCCACGAGGTCAAGCTTTTCTTCGCGCACCATATCGATGCCGACATCGACGAGATCGCGAATCATCGAGTCAACGTCGCGCCCGACATAGCCGACTTCGGTGAACTTCGAAGCTTCGACTTTGAGAAACGGAGAATTCGACAGGCGAGCCAGACGTCTGGCTATCTCCGTCTTGCCCACGCCCGTCGCTCCCATCATCAAGATGTTCTTGGGCATGACCTCGTCGGCCATCTCGGGGCTCAACTTGCGTCGCCGGACCCTGTTTCGCAGGGCGATGGCCACCGCGCGTTTGGCGTCATGCTGTCCGACAACATGTTTATCGAGTTCTTGGACTATCTCGCGCGGAGTGAGTTCGTCCAGGGCAGGAGTGTCCATCTCGGACTGACCGGGAAGATAAATGACCATAACGGCGAACCCTAGCCCAGCTCTTCAAAATGCAAGTTGTCGTTAGTGTAGATGCAGATATTAGCGGCAATCTTCATTGCGGCTTCGGCAATGTGGCGAGCATCGAGCTTCGTGTGCAGCATCAATGCGGTCGCCGCAGCGACCGCGAAGGAGCCGCCTGAACCGATTCCGGCCACCGGTTCGTCGTGTTCGATGACGTCGCCGGTGCCGCTAATCAGCAGAGTTGAGGACTGGTCGGCAGTCAAAAGGACGGCTTCCAGGTGCCGCAACGACTTGTCTGTGCGCCAATCCTTGGCCAGTTCGACGGCTGCCCGCGTCAGGTTTCCGTTGTACTCTTGCAGCTTGTCCTCGAATCGGGAAAACAGCGACATAGCATCGGCCGTGGAGCCGGCGAACCCAGCGAGAATCTTCTCGTTGTAGAGGCGGCGGGTTTTGCGGGCGCTTCCCTTGATGACTTCGCTGCCTAAAGTCACCTGGCCATCACCGCCCATAACGGTCTTACCGCCTCGGCGAACGCACAGAATGGTTGTAGAACGGATCTTGGGCTGACTGGGCATTTTGAGAGTCAAACCTCTAAGTATAGCGGCGGGTCCGACCGACCAGCCCGGAACGTCTATTAGTTGATCAGGCCCTGGACGTTGAGTTGGATGCGGTATACGCCGGTGCGGGCCGTCATATATAGCGTCTTGCCTTCGTTCCCCCAGGCAACGTTGGCGGGAGGTTCGTTGGGGCGAATGGCGCCGATATACGAACCGTCGGGCGAGAAAACCCAAACTCCGCCCGGTCCGGCGGCGTAGATGCGTCCGTCTTGATCCAAGACCAGCCCATCCGGCAGGCCTTCTTCATTGTTCGACGTCACGTCGTAGAAGACTCGCCCGGGACCGACCGACCCATCTTCGCCAATTGGATAGCGCATCCAATTCTTGCGATACGGATCTGAATTGGACACATACAGATATTGGCCATCGGGGGAGAATCCGATGCCGTTTGGCCGGGATTGGCCATCAGCCAGTAACTCCACGGTTTGGCCGTCAGCGCTGGCGCGAAAGATTCCGTTGAAATCGAGCTCCTTCTCCGGATCCTCATCCTGCTCCTTGAGCCCAAACGGCGGATCGGTGAAGTCAAGCCATCCGTCGGGGCCACAGACGAGATCGTTCGGGCTATTGAGCCTCTTTTCTTCGAAATGATCAACGAATACGGATCGCGCGCCGGAGGGGGTCAGCAAGCCGATGCGGCGCTCGCCCTGCTCGCAGATCAAGAGATTGCCGGAGGCGTCCAGCGCCAGTCCGGCCGGGCCGGCGGACCAGTCGTTTTCCGTCACGCCGGTGAAGACGGGACGCAGTATCTCGGCTACGCCGCGGTCCTGCGGATTCCAACGATAGAGTGCGTTGTTGCGAACGTCCGAGAAGGCAAGAAAGGGAAGACCCGGCCACTGAGCTCGCCGCACCCAGAGGGGTCCTTCGGCGAAGACGAATCCCGCAGCAATTCGCTCAATGCGATAGTTCGCAGGTAGGATCTCATCGAACTCGGGCTCAATACGCAGCACTGTGCCGGCGCCGCTGTCCAGAAATTCGGGGCCTTCCGCGCCGTCGTCAGACGCGCCGCCGCACGCCCATTGCGAAAGAGCGACAAGACAAGCGAGAGCTATTCGCGGGTATCGTCTAGTACGTTCCACTACAATGAATCGGAGTCAGGGAACCTCAATGCCACAGAGTAACGCTTCACCCCAAGAATTCGATGCAGTAATCGTCGGAGCCGGCGCCGGCGGCGGCACAGCCGTGCGCGTCTTGGCGGACCACGGCATGAAAGTGTGCCTGCTTGAGGCGGGCCCGATGCTCGATCCGACTGCTGAGTTCAAGGAGCACAAGTCCTTCCACGACTACGACCACCGGGGGGTCGAGGACGGCGGCAGATTCTATTTTGGCGCCGGAAAGCCCTACGGCTTCATGACGACGACTTCGGGCGGATGGACGCTGCCGGGCGAGCCTTACACCGTGGGCGAAGGAAGCCAGTTCAAGTGGTTTCGGTCGCGCATCGTCGGCGGCCGGACGAATCACTACGGCCGGATGTCGTTTCGCTTCTCGCAAATGGACTTCAAGGCGCGCGATCGCGATGGTCTGGGCGACAACTGGCCCATCGATTACTCCGTTATATCCCCCTACTACGACAAGGCGGAGAGGTTCATCGGCGTCACGGGCACCGTAGAAGGGATTGCGTCGGCGCCGGACGGCATTTTTGAGCAGGCGCCGCCGCCCCAAGTGCACACGCTGTTGGCGCGTGAGGCGGGCAAGAAGCTGGGCATTCCGTTCATCGCCAACCGCCGAGCGGTCATCACTTCCAATAAGAATGGACGAGCGGCGTGCCATTATTGCGGCGACTGCGGCCGAGGGTGCCTCACGGCTTCGGCGTACTCCGCTAGCC
>CAMPKL010000411.1 GCA_946887065.1 uncultured Bryobacterales bacterium | reverse complement strand
ACGGCGCGGCAGTCGATCGACGAAGGCGTTGGCGATAGGAGCAACGCCGACGTAGGCAATCATTTTGATCGCAAGGGCCGTTCCCAGCACCATGCCTGCGTCGGCGCCGGCGAGGTCGTAGGCCAGCAGTCCCAGCGCCACCGTCGCCAGTCCCGTTCCGGCCAGCGCGATCACCTGTGCGGTGTACAGGCGTCGAAAGGTTCTGTTTTTTAGCGGTGAGATCACGTTCGCTCTACCGGAAGCTGTTGTGTTCCTGGGCTGGGCGCCTAGGCGTCAAAAGTATGAGGACTTTCCGGTCTACAGATGTCTGGGCCTTCGCGGCCTGCGCGTGCCTGTTGCCGATCATCTCTGCACGCACCACGTGACAGTGTGGCCGCAAGCGGCCCCAAAGACCAACCGTTGAGGCTCCGGATTGCATAGGAGAGCGAAGGGCACCATGCCCCACGCCCGCGCCGTATTGGTTCACCAGGTCCCGAACGGATTGTTTTCCAAAACCGCCCTTGGGCGGCGAGCAGCCAACGCCGCAACCGGCGTCCGTCGGCCTAATGGCCGGGGACGATGCGAACGGAGATCGCCAACAGGTCGCTCTCGGAGTCGCCAAGCGCATCGACCACGACCGTGACGCCGCCCTTCAGCTCCGTTGCGGCGACCGCCTTGTCGTCCCGCGTGACGGCCGTCTGCTTGTTCATCTGGATCGAGTAGTCCTTGCCGTCTTTGTTCTTCACGTCGACGCTCGTGGCCGTCGTCTTCGTGACGACGCCGACGATGCGGTATTCGTCGTGGGCGCGGAGCGGCGCGGCGTTGGAGGCGAAAATGGCGGTTGAAAGCGCCAGCAGGTAGTGTCTACGAGTCATTTGATTACTCCTTTTCAGTCTTTTCCGATTCCTGCGGCGAGCGAATCGCCCTCAGTTCGTGCGTGCGACGCGTGCGGTCGGAACGAATCTCGACCGCTGACGCATAAAATCCAGCCGTGTCAATGCGAACGGAAATCGTGTCAGCTCCCGGATTCTCCCAGAACCATCCATGGATGCCGGTGAATGGCGCACGGTATGCGCCTGCCCCTTCGCGTCGCGGCTTGGTATCGAAGCTTTCTTCCTCGCCGTCATCAGGTTCTCCATGAAGGTCGTGAATCACATCGGCCGAGGCCGTCCAGGAATAGACCATCTCAGCGCCCTCTTCCAGACGGTACTTGTATTCGAGGTATTCATAGGGGCCGATCTCGAACTCCGCCGTGTCCATTCGGTAGGGCGCAGCATAATGCGCGATCGGCCCTTCTTGCACCGGCTTGTACATCGTCGATCCCGGCGGCGGAGCCTCGGCCGCCGGGGCCGGACCGGACAGGGCCATCAGGCCAAGCGCTTTACCCGTGCCGAGCGGATCGATCCCATATTCGGCAGGTAAGATCACCGTGGCCAACAGGAATGCCGCAACACCCGCTGCTGCTGCTGTGGCGGTGATTAGCGTCCGCATCGAAGGCGGCTTTGCTGATGGCATGTTGGACATTGTCATACCGATTCAACCAGATAACCGGCCAGTTGATAACCAACCAGAACGAAACCGGCCACCATCAGGGTCACGTTCGTCAGGAAGGCATGTTTCAGGTACCCCTCGCGGGTTCGCCAGTAGCTCAGTGCAAGCAGCACGGCGGTTAGGGCCAGCAGTTGACCGGCTTCAACTCCAACATTGAAGCTCACAATGTTAGCGACGAGCCCGTTGGTAGACAGCGCGAACTCTTGCAGCTTGGTCGCCAGCCCCAGCCCATGGAACAGTCCGAATATCAGCACGGCGATGCGCGTGTTCGGTTGGTAGCCGAGCAAACGACGGAATCCGCCTATATTCTCGAATCCCTTATAGACGACCGACAGGCCGATGATCGCGTCGATGAGAAACGCGTTCACGTGCAGCCCGCCCAGCGCGCCTGCCAGCAGCGTGATGCTGTGGCCGACCGTGAACAAACTGACGTAGAGCAATACGTCTTTCAGCCGGTACAGATAGAAGATGACGCCGACGAGGAAAAGCAAATGGTCATAGCCGGTGACCATGTGCTTGGCGCCCAGATAGAGGAGCGGACCGATTGCGGCGCCGTCGAGCGTTCGCAGATACTGGGCGTCCCTTGACGTCACGCCATGGGCGTCCAGCAGCGCAGGCGCCCAGATCCAGGCGCTCAACATGGCGGCGGTACCGAGACGAGAAATGGACGACTTCGTCATCACGGCTAGCGGGCCTGACGGGGGGCCAGTTTGGTCACTGCCGTGGATCGGATGCCGTTCGGGCCGTTCGTCCAGTCGCTCACCGTACCGTCGGCGAATTTCTGCCGGAGCGTCCAGACAATCTGCTCGCCTTCCCGCGGATTACGGGCGACGAACGAAAATTCGGCGAACTCGCCGGGCTTGATGTCCATCTGCCAGGTGATCGCGACAATTCGGTCGTCTTTCCGCTGCACGTCTTGCTTCCAGCCTTGGGGGACCGCCAACGTCTCGACGATGACGCCTTCGGGAACCTCTAGCTCCACAGACGTCGTCATCACTTTGCCCTCGGTCGGGACCCGCACCGTGTACTTCTCCGTTGCACCCGCCGTCGACTCGCGCGGCCAGACGGTCACGTGCGCCGCCGCGATGATCGGCAACAGACAGGCGCAGGCCGCCAGGGCCCAGACTTTTCTAGAACGGAATATGCTCATGATTTTGACTCCTTACTGCCCGAACTCGACCATAACGAATCCGCATCCTAGCAACTCTTTGTCCTGGCTTAAGGGAGCATGCGGCTGTTCCCCAAAGGCGTTGTCATCTTCGGCCAAACCTCCAATAAACGGCTGGTACGACGATCATGTTGAGCGCCGTCGAACTGAACAGGCCGCACAGTACGACGAGCGCGAGCGGAGCGTGGATTTCGCTGCCAGTCTCGCCCAGGCCGAGTCCGATGGGAATCAACGCCAACCCCGTGGATAGCGCTGTCATCAGGATCGGCGCGAGGCGCTCCGACGAACCCTGGATGACCGCCTGACGGAATTCTGCCACGCCCTCTTGCTCCATCAAGTGCCGGATGTGAGAGATCAGCATGATCCCGTTTCGGGTGGCGATCCCGAACAGAGTAATGAACCCGATCAGCGAGGCGACTGTCAACACTCCGCCGGCAAGGAAGACTCCCACGACGCCGCCGATCAGAGCCAGCGGCAGATTGGTCATGATGATCAGCGCATCGCGCCAAGACCGGAAGGCGGTCGTGAGGATGATAAGAATTCCTACGATGACGAGCAGGCCCAAGAGAAAGATTCGCTCCGAGGCCTGGGCCTCGCTTTCGAACTGCCCGCCATATTCGATGCGATACCCGGAAGGGATATCCACTTCGCGAGCGATGTGGTCTTCGATATCGGTGACGACGCTTCGCAGGTCGCGCCCCGCAACGTTGCTTGAAACGACAATCTTGCGTTGCACGTTCTCGCGAGTAACGAAGTTCGGACTGCGGTCTTCGCGGATGTCCGCGACGGCTGAGAGCGGAACTCGGGCGCCCGACGGCGTGTCGATCGTCACGTTGCGGATGGCGTCCATGCGCTCCGGCGAGCCTCCCTCGTAGCGGACGACCAGAGGGAAAGCGACTTGCCCTTCAAGGATGGAGCCGACTTCCCGGCCGATGTACACCGTCTCAAGCGCCTCGGCGGCGGCGCCGGCCGGCAGGCCGTAGCGCGCCAACGCTGCGCGATCAAAACGCACGCTCACGGTGGGAATATCCGTTTGCTGCTCGACCGAGATGTCGACGGCTCCGGGAACGTCGCTAATTGCCGCATTCACCTGCTCGCCGATTCTTCGCAGGGTGCGCAAGTCGTCGCCGAAGATCTTGATGGCGATGTTAGAGCGTGTACCCGAGAGCATGTGGTCGATGCGGTGCGAGATTGGCTGGCCCACGTTGACCGTCGTACCGGGGATGAGCGTGGCGCGATCACGGATCTCGGCCAGAACCTCTTCCTTCGAACGTTCTCTCATTTCCAGGCGAACGTCGATCTCAGCGGCTTCGACTCCTTGGAGATGCTCGTCGAGTTCGGCCCGTCCAGTGCGTCGTCCGGTTGATACGACTTCGGGAATTGCCAGCAACGATTGCTCAAGGGCTGAGCCCAATCTGTCAGATTCCTCAAGGCTCGTGCCGGGGATCGTCACCGTGCTGACGGTCAGAGCCCCTTCGTTGAACTCAGGCAGAAACGAGCGGCCCATCTGCGTGAAGCCCCAAAGAGCGGCGATGAGAACCGCGACCGACGCGCCCATCACCACGAAGCCATGACGCAGAGACCAGCCGACGATGGG
>CAMPKL010000410.1 GCA_946887065.1 uncultured Bryobacterales bacterium | reverse complement strand
ACCAACTGGTCTAATGAGCCCTGATAGCTGAGCTCACGTTCTAACAGTTCATGCTCTTCGCTGAGGCGGCCTTGAGCCGCCGCTCTCTCAAGCAGCGTCCGCATCGAACTCGCCTGAATCGGCTTCTCGATGAACCAAAAGGCCCCGAGATCGTGGACGGTTTTAATCGCATTCTCAATCGTGCCAAAGGCGGTCAGCACGATCGTCGTCGGAGCTGAGCCCTCCCGGGTGAGCCTCTGGAGCAGCTCAAAGCCGTCCATGCGCGGCATGTTGAGGTCCGTAACCATCACGTGGGCGCGGAAAACCGCCAGCTTCTCAAGAGCTTCCTGGCCGTCGGCCGCGGTCTCCACTGCGTATCCCCAGGACGAGACGAGACTAGAAAGCCCACGCCTTTGATCGTCCTCGTCGTCGACAATCAAGACTCTTGTTTGTTTGGCGCCTTCGGCTTCACTCATCCGCTCTATTCTAGCCGGGAGAGGAGTCGGGGATTTTGAACTGATCGCGCGTCATGCTAGTTTGTGGAGGATGAATCGCTTACTGGGAACTCTGATTCTGTGGGCCGTTGCAGCGTACGGGGCGGGCGAGCTATCGGGCCGCAGGGCTCCCGGCTTCTCGCTGCCCGATGTCGACTTTGTGCAGCACGATCTTTACGACTATCGAGGGAAGGTCGTCGTGCTGAACATCATGAAAACGTCCTGCCCCCACTGCCAAGTTCTGTCCAAGATCCTCAACGAGGCGGAAACGCGCTACGGCGGTGCGGTAAAGGTGCTGTCTATCGTCCACCCTCCCGATAACTTGAAAAAGGTTCAGGCCTATTTGACGGATAACAATCTTTCGACGACGATCCTTTTTGATTCCGGTCAAGTGGCGGCCTCGTACTTGAAGTTGACGCCGGCCAATCCCAGCTTCGCGACGCCTCATTTCTTCGTCATCGATCAAGAAGGACAGATCCGCGAGGACTACGGTTACGAGCCGCTGGCCCGTAATATCTTCGAGGGCGACGGCATCTACGGCATCCTCGATCGATACGTGAAGCCGCCCGAGGTGGCCAGGGCAAGTAACGGTTTATAGGCCGAGTGCCGCCCGGACGAATTTGGCCGGGGGCGAGCCGTGCGAGATTACGGCGTCATGGAAAGCCTTCCAGTCGGCGATCGGTCCGTTCTTCGTTTCCCAGGCCCTACGGATCTCCCGAACCTCTTCGTTGCCCACAAAATAGCTGGAGAGTTGCGTGGATGTGAGGCGGGCTCTGCGCCACTTGCCTGCGGCCTCTCCATCCTCTTGGAAGCCATCGGTCATCATTAAATCCATAGCTTCTTGCTCAGTCATCGAACCGGCGTGAATTTTTTGGTCGAGAATGGCGTTGATTACCGCTCGAGCGTACATCTTGAGCTGCTGCATCCTCACCTGAGGTCCGCCGTAGCCGTGTTCGGTCATCAGCTGTTCGGCGTATACCGCCCAGCCCTCGACGAACGGACCGCTGTAAAAAACATGCCTGGTCAGCGTAGGGGCTACGAACTTATTGGAATGGGCTAGTTGCAGATAGTGTCCAGGCATCGCCTCATGCACGGTGAGGTCGCGAAGCATGTAGTCGTTGTACTCCCGGTAGAGCGACTCGGTACGCTCGGCCGACCAGTCCTCTGGCGTCGGCGCAATGGCGTAAAACGTCTCGCCGTTCTCCTCCAGCGGCCCTGGCGAGTCGCAATAGGCGACCGAAATTCCACGCTGGAACTCCGGCATAACGATGATCTCTACCGGCTCGGCCGGCAGGCTCACTAGGGAGTTGTCCCCGACGAAGCGAGTCGTTTCCGCCAGCGCTTCCCGCGCGTCATCCACGATCGTGGCATCGGTCGGCCGGTCTTGCGCTAGACGGTCCAGCGTGTCCCGTATGACGCTCATCCTGGCCGCCAGTTCGCCGTCTGAAGCGTCTGGATGAGCGCTGCGGTAGAGCGGCAGAGCCGTCTCATAGAGGGCCTCTTGCGTTTCCGCCAAGCGCGCTTCGGCCCGGGCGAGAATCTCTTCCATCGAGAGGTCCGAGTGCAGAGTGAATGCCAGCTTGCGGCGGAACGTCTCTTCACCCAGCCGGAAGTCTCCATTTGAGCGGGGAAGCAGGTCCGTCTGCAGCCAGTTTCCGTAGTCCTCCAAGGCAGCGATTGCCGTATCCCTTACCGGTTGCATCTCGTCCCTCAAGTCGGGGTAAGAGGCGAGCATCCCTTCGAGTTGATCGCGAATCAGGGCGATGGATCCCGGGTTCTGCAGAATGGCCGTCTCCGTGTGAACCCTGGGCGGGTTGACAAGATTCTCACGGGCGGCGGCCAACACCGCCGGAATCGCCTGCAATCGCCCGGCAAGATTCCGCAACCGCTCCTGCTCGGGAGCGAAATCTCGCGCCAGCAGTCCGTAGATGGACCCGCCCACGTTGTAGAGGAGCGGATTCCACTCGAACTCTCTCAACTCCTCCAAGGCGAAGATCGACTCTTCAATGCGGTTCCTCAGAATGGCGTAATCGGTAGCGTTGACCGGGCTCAGGCGAACCGGATCCAACCCGTCGAGACGGGCCAGATAGCGCTTTTCCATCTCCAGAGAAGCCTGCATCCCTGCCCTCGAGTAATCGCCCAGCCGATCGTCGAAACGATGATCGCCAAGCAGAGTGGCCCACTCCGGGTTCATCGCCAGAAATTCTTCGAGGTATTCGTTCGCGATGACTTCGAATTCGCCGTTCTGCATATCGGGCTCCGAAGCGCAAGCGAACAGCAATAGGAAAAGCAAGGCGGGGAAGAGGCGAGACGGCATCTCGAAAGAATAACTCGCGAAGACCCCGAGGGACTATCGTGTGCCGGGGCTAGGTTTCTCCAAAGAATGAACCCATGGATCGAAACTTCTGGTAGCGCGCCTCACGTAGGCTCGCTCCGTCCACGCCGTCCAGTGCTTCAAGGTTGCGCTCAATGGCATCGCCTAACAGGCGAGCGGCCTCGTCCCAATCGGTGTGCGCTCCATCTCCGGGCTCTTCCACGATTTCGTCGACCATGCCCAGTTCCAGCAAGTCCGGCGCGGTCAGTTTAAGAGCCTCCGCCGCCAATTCCGCTTTCGCCGAGTCCCGCCAGACAATCGCCGCGCAGCTCTCCGGTGAGATCACGCTATAAACGCCGTTCTCCAGGATCAGTACGGCATTACCGACACCGACGGCCAAGGCGCCGCCGCTGCCGCCTTCGCCGACGCACGCGCAGATAACCGGCACCGTCAGCTCCGCCATGACGTACAGGTTTCGCGCGATCGCCTCGGCCTGGCCGCGTTCTTCGGCGTCGATTCCGGGATAGGCGCCTGGCGTATCGATGAGAGCAACGATCGGACGAGAGAACTTTTCGGCCATACGCATCGCCCGCATCGCCTTGCGATACCCCTCGGGCTTCGGCATCCCGAAGTTGTGCCGCATGCGGCCCTTCGTATCACGGCCTTTTTCCTGGCCGATGACCATGACCTGACGGCCGCGCAGGGACGCAAATCCCGCCAGGATGGCCGGATCATCGGCAAAGAGCCGATCCCCACGAATTTCCGTGAACGATTCAAGCATGCGGTCGATGTAGTCGACCACATGCGGGCGCTCCGGGTGCCGGGCCAACAAAACCCGTGCCCACGCGCCCTGAGGTTCCGGCTCGGCTCCGCCGTTCGGCGGTTGTTCTGGTTCGGACATGCGCGACTGAGTGACCATTATCGCGCAGGTTCGCTAGCTCTCTAACCTCCGGCCAGGACCTCAACCGATCCCTTGCCGCAAATCTCCTCGGCAGCTCGGCGAAACGCTTTGTCCCCTCGGACGCGATCGGCAAGGTCGTAGACCACCAGGTATTCTTTCTGCCGCAGCATCCGCAGTCGAACATCGGTATCGCCCGGCTTGCTGTCGATCAGTGTTCGCAGCTTCGCCGATATCTCCTGCCCAAGGCCGGCCCCATTGTTGAGGCGCACCGTGAGGGATATCTGTGCCGGAAGTTGAATCCGCGTGTTGTCGAGGGAGACGATCTCGGTCGCCGATATCTTCGGTGCAGAGGACTCTTCGGTACGCACTTGTCCGCGAATCAGCACAGGACGATCATTCACCAATTCCGCGGCCAGTCCCTCATATTGATTGGCGAATACGAGAACCTCCGTGCTTCCTTTCTGATCCTCTAGAACGCCAACCGCCCAGGGCCGGCCTTCGCGATTCCGCTTCCGCTGGATGCTGGTGAGAACGCCGCACATGGCGGTTTCCACACCCTGTTCCTTCTCGGCGATGCTGACCGAATCGCAGTCGGCCAATTCCGCCATCTTGTCCTC
>CAMPKL010000409.1 GCA_946887065.1 uncultured Bryobacterales bacterium | reverse complement strand
GAGCCGCGCGACGCCCTGCCGCACTTGCTCAAACTGCGATTCCGCATCCTCGTCCGGCGGCCACACATTGCCGGGATAGAAGTTGACGCCTTCCAGGTCGAGATGGGGCGATTCGTTGACGTGTGCAGCCAGGCGCATCAGTTCCGAGCCCGGCTCCAAGCCCACGCGATTCATACCCAAGTTGGCCTCAACCAAAGCGCCGAAGCGCAGGCCCTTCGCCGCCGCGATCTCGGCCAGTCCATCGGCAACCTCGAACGAGTCGAAGGCGACAGTGACGCGCGTGCGCCGGGCGACCTCCGCCAGCCGCTCCAGCTTCTTCCGCCCCAACACTGGATAGGCGACCAGCAGGTCCGGCGTGCCGCTCGCCAACATCACCTCAGCCTCGGTCGTCTTGGCCACCGTCAGCCCCACGGCTCCCCGGTCGAGCTGCATCTTGCCGATCTCCGGCGTCTTATGCGTCTTGGTATGCGGCCGCAAGCGCAAGCCATGCTTACCCGCATACAGCGCCACACGGTCGAGATTGCGTTCGAGACGGTCGAGATCAATGAGCAGCGCGGGCGTTTCGATATCACTCAAAGCTACTGAATCAGGCATCCTCGCCAGCTTAACCAAAACGCCCACGGCCGCGGTCTGGTGCGAAGGAGAAACTCAACACTATCGGTAGTCATTGAACGGCCACGCCGGACCCGTTAATCGCCCGGGCGGGAAGCCTAGGAGCAATCACGGTCTGACCGTTTCCGCCCCCAATCCATGTAACAGACTACCGGGCCTGTAAGTCCCCAAGCTAGGCGGTTCTACTAAGTGGGACTGAGTGAAGGACCGCTGTGGAGCTGGAGCCGCACCTCGCGGACCAGCCAGGGAGGAAAAGCGCTACATGTACAAATTTAGACTGGGAGCTTGTCTTCTGGGCCTGACGTTTTTCGCGGCAGGTCCCGGCATGGCGGCTCTCATTGATGCGACCGACCCCGATCTGACCGGGACGGGGTTGGGTGCAGTCTTAACAATCGTTACCGCGCAGGACAATGGGTCCCGCGCTGACGGTCTAGAGACCGGTTGCGTCGGTTGGGATGGCTCGGCCGACGCAATCGGCGAATGTGTCGGCGGGTTTGAAGGTGCGGGCGGCGATGAAAAGACCGGCGCCAGCCAAACTTTAACCCGGGCCCTGAGCGAAGTCAGCGGCCTCGACACCATTGCCGACATTGGCCTCATCGTTAATCTCAACGAGCCCGGCAACGACGGCACAATCAATCTGCTCGATCTGTACTTCACCATCTTCGGTGCTGGCGGATCCGAGATATTCACCGCCTTCCTCGCCCCGGAAAGCATAGAACTGATCAATGGATCCGGCACAGGAGTTGGACAGTCGGGATTCCTGTTCGTCCTCGACGCCGCCCAGCGAACGGCTGCAACAACAGCTCAAACAGGTGCGGGCGGTTTTAGCGGCAACTGGCGAATCGGCGGCGGCTTCTTGGCCGAAGACATCGCCGGAGGCCCTGAGTCCATTTTCGTCTTCCGAGCTCCGGGCGGCGAGATCCCTCCGGATAACGAAGTTCCGCCCATTCCGGAACCAGCCAGCTTCTTGCTGATGGGCGGCGGGCTTCTCGCAGTCGCGTTTTTCAAGCGGCGGCTCGGCAAATAACCGCTAACCCTGGGGGGTCTGGCGCCCGCCCCTCAAACCACCCCGCGATGACTCCCACTCATCAAACGCGCGCCGCGAGAATCGCAGACACGAGCTTCTGCTTCGGCTTCACCAAGTCAGCCAACGTCCATTTATCCAATTCCGCAACGAAGGCGTCCGTTGCCTGACCCAGCGCGCCGCGCAACAAGCAAGGGTCGTAGATCGGGCAGTCTCCCTCCTCCGCCATGCACGGCGCCATCTGGAAATCCGGTTCCGTCGCTCTAGCCACCGCGCCCAACCGTATCGAGGATGGGTCCATGGCCACGCGCAGCCCTCCTGAGCGGCCCCGCACCGTCTCCAGGTATCCGTGTGCCGCTAGCGTCTGCGCCACCTTATTCAGATGGGTTGCCGAGAGGCCAAAATCCTCGGCCACCTCGCCGACCGTGGTCAGTTCAGGCGCGCGTGTGGCCGCATGAATCAGCATGCGAAACGCGTAGTCGGTATGTCGAGTCAAGCGCACGTTACATGTCCTCTTTAAAGTGGAATCGTGGTTGACAGTTTATCACCAGTTCAAGATACTGGTATTTCTCATTCCGCTTTACCCCAGGAGACTCTGCAAACCAAATGAAACTCAGGACTATCCTTGCTGCCGTCCTAATCGCCGCCGGCCTCACGCCGCTGCTATCCGCCGCCGACGCGCAAAAGCCGCTCTACGAACGGCTCGGCGGACAACCCGCAGTCGCCGCCGTGACCAGCGACTTCGTCGATCGCATCCTAGGCGACACGCGGGTGAACGGCTGGTTCGCCCACGCTGCATCGAGCCCCGAAGCGACGGCCGCCTACAAAGCCACGCTTACCGATTTCGTTTGTCAGAGCACGGGCGGTCCTTGCGAGTACAAGGGACGCGATATGACCGCGGCGCACAAAGGCCGCGCGGTAACCAGCGCCGCTTTCGACGCCGTCGTCGAAGACCTCGTCGCCACCCTCGCCAAGTTCAATGTTCCGCAGCAGGAACAAGACGACCTACTGCAACTGCTCGGCGGCCTAAAGCCCGCCATCGTTCAGCAATAGCCCCGCCGCGCCGGTCTTCTAGCTAATATGGGCGGCGAGGCCCGCGATGAATCATCGAAGACTCGCCCCCATAGCCCTTTCGGCGCTATTGTTGTCGGCAATGGCGCTGACTAGTTCAGCTTCCGCCGCGGACTTTCGCGAGGTCACCTTTGAGGCTTCCGACGGCGCCGCGGTCTTCGCCAACCTCTACGGCAAGGGTGATTCCGCGGTCGTTCTGGCCCACGGGCGAGCATTCAACAAAGAGAGTTGGGACGCACAAGCGAAGGAGCTAGTGAAGTCGGGACTGCTCGTATTGGCGATCGACTTCCGCGGCTACGGCAAGTCCGCCGGCAATGGCGGCTACGACGCGATGCACGCCGACCTGCTGGGCGCGGTGCGATATCTCCGCAAGAACGGTGCGCGGCATGTCTCCATCGTTGGCGCCAGCATGGGCGGCGGCGCTGCGGCCCAGGCTTCCGTGAGATCCTCGGACGGCGAGATCGACCGCCTCATCCTGCTCGCCGGAGTGCCGCCCACGGAGCCCGCAAAGCTCAAAGGCCGCAAACTATTCATCGTGAGCCGCGAAGACGGCTTCGCGCCGGCGATTCAGAAAGCCTTCGAGCAGGTCCCCGAACCGAAACAACTCGTCGTGTTAGAAGGCGCAGCCCACGCTCAGCACCTGTTCAACACAGACCAAAGCCCTAAGGTGATGCAGCTCATCCGTGACTGGCTGACCGCCGAGTAGAAAGACTGCTGCACCCTCCGTAAGCGAAACAAATCAAAGGCTTAACCGATCCACCGGATGGAGCGGTACACCTTGCGGCGCGGCCCAGATGATCGAGTCCGGCTCCTGGGGTCGTGGTCCCAGTGGGCGGCGCTGTGCGTTTGTGCGGCCCTGGGCGCGGCGTTGTTTGCCTTCGTCGACCTCGCGCCGAAAGTAGATGGTGATTTTTTCTTCTCCACCGAAGATCCGCAGCTGCAAAACTCGCTGCGCATCGAAGAAGAATTCGGCAACGATCAACAGGTCTTCGTAGCCGCGGCCTCCGAATCCCTTGTATCAGGCGCGTACATTCAGCGGGTCTACCGCCTGACCCAAGACCTTCTTGCCGTCGACGGCGTCGCCGATGCGCGGTCCATTACGCACGGTCCGAAAAAGCCCGAGAAGATTTTGGATAGCGATCCGGCCGAGGTCTTTGAAGATCTCGAAGACAGCGCCTTTTGGACTCAACTCTTGATTGCGCCGGACCGCTCGGCAACATTCGCGGTAATCCTGCTGAACGACGACGACCCGGGCCATGCGGTCCGCGGAATCGACGCCGTGTTGCGCGAGCATGACGATCCTGAATTCCGGTTGTCGGCCTCCGGCGTACCCTACGTGTCCGAACACATCCGCCAAAAACTCACTGACGACTTGAGGTTGTTTAGCGTCGCCGCTTTCATCATGTTCGGCGCGCTGGTCGGAATCCTATTCCGCTCCCTGGCCATCGTGTTGGGCACCATGACGGCGGCCTTGACCGCGTCTTTCGGAACCTTCCTCGCCAGAGCCGCCTTCGGCATGGAGACCGATATCCTAGCGCCGAACCTATGGACAATCGCCTTCGTCTTGACGTTGTCTCACGTCGTCTACCTGGCGGCGCAATGGCAA
>CAMPKL010000408.1 GCA_946887065.1 uncultured Bryobacterales bacterium | reverse complement strand
CGCGGCGAGGGCTTGGCGGGTTTGCGCTTCGTCGCGTTGGGCGCGCAATTCCCCTAGGCGTGCGATCTGCGCGGCGCGGACGGCGTGGTTGTCGACGCTGAGGAGGTTGGGCTGCGGTGCGGCGTCGGGTTGGTATTTGTTGACGCCGACAATGATTTCCTCGCCGGCGTCGATGCGCGCTTGGCGGCGGGAGGCGGATTCTTCGATGCGGCGTTGGGGGAGGCCTTTGTCGATGGCGCGGGCCATGCCGCCGAGCCTTTCGATTTCCTCCACCAATGTCGAAGCGCGCTCGATCAGTGAGGATGTGAGCGCTTCAACGTGCTCGGAACCGCCTGGGAGGTCAACGATGCGGCACAGGTCGGTCTCTCGCTGCAAGATGATCTGAGTTTGACGGGCGATGCGGGCGGTCTCGTCGGTGGGCAGGGCGAGGGCTTCGTCCAAGGCGTTGGTGTGCAGCGATTGGGTTTGTCCGAGGACGGCGGCAAGGGCCTCGAAGGCAGTGCGGGCGACGTTGTTGAAGGGGTCTTGCGCGGCGAGCGACCAACCGCTGGTTTGGCAGTGGGCGCGCAGCATCAGCGATTTTTCGTTTTGAGGCTTGAACTGTTGAACGAGTTTTGCCCACAGATGACGCGCGGCGCGAAGCTTGGCGATCTCGGTGAAGACATCCATGCCGATGCCCCAGAAGAAGGAGATGCGCGGGGCGAAGTCGTCGATGGCGAGACCGGCGCTGAGGCCGGCGCGGATGTACTCGAGGCAGTCGGCGAGGGTGTAGGCGATTTCGAGTTCGGAGGGCGCGCCGGCTTCTTGCATGTGGTAGCCCGACACCGAGATGGCATTGAACTTCGGCATGCGGGCAGCGGTAAAGGCGAGGATATCGGAGACGATGCGAAGCGAGGGTTGCGGCGGATAGATAAAGGTGTTGCGGACCATGAACTCTTTGAGGATGTCGTTCTGAATGGTCCCGGAGAGCTTCGAGATGTCGGCGCCCTGCTCTTCCGCAGCTACGATGTAGAGCGCGAGGATCGGCAGTACGGCGCCGTTCATGGTCATGGAGACCGAGACGTCTTCGAGCGGGATGCCGTCGAAGAGCGTGCGCATGTCGAGGATGGAATCTATGGCGACGCCAGCCATACCGACGTCGCCGGAGACGCGAGGGTGGTCGGAGTCGTACCCGCGATGGGTGGGCAGATCGAAAGCGACGGAGAGGCCGGTTTGGCCGGCTGCGAGGTTGCGGCGATAAAAAGCGTTGGAATCTTCGGCGGTGGAGAAGCCGGCGTACTGACGAATGGTCCAGGGCCGAGTCGTATACATCGAGGCGTAGGGGCCCCGGGTGTAGGGCGGGAAGCCGGGCAGTTCAAGGGAGCGCGGCGAGGGCGGAGCGGCGGGCAATCCGCCGGTTTGGCCGAGGCGCTCCCATGCGGCGCGGGCGATCGACGCGGTGATCTGCTCGATGGCGTAGGATCCGCGCCAGGCATCCGGCACTCGGCCTAGGCCGCACTCGTAAAGCAGGATGCGCAGTTGATTCTTGGCCAGGCGCGCGGCCTCTGGGGACTCGTCGACGGGTTGTATGTAGAGAGAGTCGCAGCCGCCGGAGACGGCGTTGAATGCCGCGACGGCGGAGCGGATGAGATTGTCGTGAGGCCGGTCGGGGTCCCAGCCGGTTTGACTGACGACGGCTTGAATGTGCAACGAATGGCCGGGGGCCAGGCCCGCCCACAGAATGCGAAGAGCGCGGAGCTTTGCGACTTCGAGCGGCAGGCTCAGGCCGACGGAGACGACGACCTGGTTCTCGGAGCCTTCGCGGCTGGCTCCGAGGACAAAGGACAACAGACCCACGAGCTCGTCGACGACGGACTCGTGCGTGGAATAGAGGATATGCGGCTCTGCGTGGCGGCAGGGTTCGTCGTGGCGCGCCGGGAAGCTAAGGGCATTGGCGCCGGTGTAGAGAGGTTCAACGACGAGACCGTGGTGCGGACGCCAGCGGATGGAGTCGAAGGGCCGTCCGGCGAGTTCGCATTCGACGCGGCGGCGCCAATCTTCGAGGGAAGCGGCGGGAAATGATGAAAGTTCGCCGGACACGGGAATTACTCAACTATGCTCCCTTATTCGCTGGATTTGCGCAGTAGCCGACATCACACAAAACGTCGTTTTGCAGTACCCTGTGTGATGTTATGAGCAAGACCCTGACACGCCGTTCTCTTTTTGCCGCTGGAGCGGCGGCTGCAGCCGGCGCCTCGGCTCTCAGCGGCCAAGACCGCGATTGGACCAACGTCCGGCCCACACGTTACCCGGACCCGGACATCGTGACTCTGGACCCGCGCTTCGCCAAGTACGCGCTCGGCAATACGCCGATTCAGCGCTTGCACGTGGGAATGTTGTGGGCCGAAGGCACGGCGTGGAACGGCGTCGGCAAATACTTGGTATGGAGCGACATTCCGAACGACATTCAGTACCGCTGGCTGGAAGAAGACGGGCATGTGAGCGTGTTTCGCAAGCCGGCCGGCAACTCGAACGGAAACACGTTCGACTATCAGGGACGGCAGCTTTCGTGCGAGCACGGCAACCGTCGCGTGGTGCGCTATGAGCACAACGGTACGGTGACGGTTCTGGCGGATTCTTTCGAGGGCAAGCGGCTCAACGCGCCGAATGACGCCGTGGTACATCCCAACACGGGCGACATCTGGTTCACGGACCCCGGCTACGGCACGATGATGAATTATGAGGGCAATAAGGGGACGCTGGAGCTCAAGGAGGCCGTTTATCGCATCGATGGGCAGAACGGCTCGCTGCACAAGGTTGCCGACGAGATCGACAAGCCTAACGGTATTTGCTTCTCGCCGGACTACAGCACTCTCTACGTGGCCGATACGGGATCCGCTCCTTACAAGGACATCAAGGCATGGACCGTGAATGGGACACAACTGACGAATCGCCGCATCTTCACCGACATGCGCATGGACGGCTTCGGCGAGAAGTCGGGGAATGCCGACGGCATCCGTTGTGACGTCGACGGCAATATCTGGGCGGCCGGAGGCTGGATCGGCGACGGCTACGACGGCGTACACGTCTTCGCACCGGACGGAGACCGAATCGGGCTAATTAGACTGCCGGAGATCTGCGGCAACCTGTGTTTTGGCGGCCGGAAGCGCAACCGATTGTTTATGGCCGGCAGCCAATCGATTTATTCGGTCTACGTTGAGACGCAAGGCGCGCACATCACCTAGGTGACGCGGCGGGGAATGAAGCGACGATAATACGAGGATTGTGTCTTCAGTCCCCGCCAGCTTAGCCGATATGGATAACCGGCTCAGCGAGCTGGCGGCAGACGAGGAGTTGGGGAGCCGCTTTGAAGCGCAACTCACCGAGTACGCCAAGAAGTTGACCGCGGAACTTGGGGCGCATCTAACCGACCTCGACCTGACGCTGCATCGGATGGAAGGCTGTGGCCAAGCGTTTTTCGATGAAACGCTGACCATCGGCCATATGATCGACCTTTTCGACCAGAAGGCGATCGGTGAAGAATACGATGGATTCGTATTAGCGGATACGGTCAATGAGTTGGACCGCTGCGTAGAGGATTTCGCCGACTGGTTGCTTTCCAGCGAGATGGAATGCTGGCAGAATCTGCGAGCTCAGGTTGAGGAAGAACGTTCGCAGTTCGCAACGACCCTCAACGAGCGGCTGGATAAGCGTTTCGATTATGACCGGTCGCGGTTGTTCGCCGTTTTTCACACCACGACTCGGGATGCGGTCGAGATATTCGGCGCCGGCTCAGAAAGTAAACAGGTCGGCGAGGCTGCACGAAACGCGGCTACCAATGCGGTTTTCTTGGGAATCGCGGCGATCATCGCTCTAGCAACTGCCTTCTCGTCGTACTCAGAGGCCTTTGGCACGGCTCCGCCTGGGGCCGTCGCGTTCGGGCTGGGGGCGGCGGCGGCGTGCGTGATCCCCTACGCCAGGCGGCGAGCTAAGAAGATGCTGCACCGGCGCGTGAGCGCGTTTCGCGAGCACTTGTTGAGAGACTTCCGGCGACAGGCGGAGAAAGAGATCGTGCTGAGCGCGCAGAAGATTCAAGACATTATCGAGTCTCCGTTGCAGAACGTCCGTGCAGAACGGAGCGTGCTCGCCGCGAAGCGAGAGGAACTCGGCAAGGCGGATAGCGCCGCGGATCTGAGAACAGACGCGGCAGCCACTGAGGTTGAGCCCGAAAAGCCTTGAGGAGCACGCTTGCATGCGGCGTGATTGCCGTCCCGCTGACCCTAATTCCCTACCCTCATGAACGTTGCTGAACCGATTCGCCATACGCTCCGATTCCCGAAACCGGAGACGAACTACGC
>CAMPKL010000407.1 GCA_946887065.1 uncultured Bryobacterales bacterium | reverse complement strand
GCCTATCAGGCAGACGATGACTCAAGCGATGACTCTTGGGAGAGCAGCTATTCGAGCGAGGACGAGGAAGAAGAGTCCTCGGCGGACGCAACTCTATTAGCCATGTTCGCGCAGGAACGCGGGGCTGGCCAAGCCGTCGTTTCCGATGAAGAGGAAGCGGAAGTCGAGACGGTTATCGAGGAAAAGCCCGCCAAGGTCGCCAACACCCATTGGGAATGCCTCCTTTGCGGCCAGCAGTCGCATCGTGTGGAGCCGACCTGCCCAACCTGTAAGTCGGTGGTGGATCTGAATCGGCTGGCCGACATGGCCCGCAACGAAGACGTCGACCGCGTGTCGCTGAAACGCCTCATTTCCGAATGGGAAGAACAAGCGGACTCGCAGCCCACCGCGGCCCTTTGCACCAAACTGGCGCTAGGCTACCTGAATCTACGTCAATCGAACTCGGCTCTGCCCCATCTGCTCCAAGCGGCGCGTATGGACAGAGGAAATGAATTGTTGGCCGCCGCCCTGGAACAAGTTTCCCGCCGGCCGCTCATTCTGGTTGTCGATGACAGCCGCACGGTTCAACGGATGGTCCTCTCGACGCTGGAGAAGGAACTGTTCCGCGTTCAGATTGCCGAGGATGGCCTGCAAGCCCTCGCTAAGCTGAACGAAGAAACGCCCAGTCTCATCCTGCTCGACATCACGATGCCGCGCATGGACGGCTACCAAGTCTGCAAGGTGATCACCGGCAACGATGCGTTCAAGCACATCCCTGTCGTGATGCTCTCGGGCAAGGACGGCTTCTTCGACAAAGTTCGCGGCCGCATGGTCGGCGCGAAAGATTACATCACCAAGCCGTTCGAAGCCGACGCCCTGGTCAAGTCCGTGCGCAAGCGGATCGAGACCCCGTCCAAGTAGTTCCTTAACCGGCCCCCGCATTCGCTAAGATCGCGAATGTGACTAAAGCGCCTTCACGGCTGCCGGTTGCGGCGGCATTGGAGTCCATTCGCAGCGTTTACAACGTCGGCGCATTTTTCCGCAGCGGAGATGCCGCCGGCATCGAGCGTTTGCATCTATCCGGCTATACAGGCAGGCCTCCTCACCGCGGAATTACCAAGACAGCGCTAGGGGCCGAGGAAAGCCTTCCTTGGGAAAACTGCGCCGACTTGGTGAGCCTCATCGCCGAATATCGGGCCAAGGGTTGGCCCGCCGCCGTCGAAACCACTCCGCAAGCCCTCGACGTGTTCGAGTGGACTCCGCGCTTCCCCGTTTTGTTACTCTTCGGCAACGAAGTGGACGGGCTCAGCGCCCCGGTTCTTGAGCAGGCAGACGTTCACGTGCGAATTCCGATGCTGGGCGTCAAAGAATCCTTAAACGTTGCCGTGGCGGGCGGCGTCTTACTGTTTGAGATGTTGCGCAAGTTTCGTCAGACGTCGGGAGACCGCGCCGCGGTTGAGTTTGCCGATCAAGCTGCCGGGCAACGCTAGAATCAGGAGAGACGGAGGCGTAGCCAGTTGCAGGTGAAGAACATAGTCCTGACGTTGCCATTGATCGTGGGCCTCGGCATGGGCTTACTTGCGGCGGAAACGCCCGAAGCCGCGCCTTTCGCCAGTGGGGAGGTGCTGCGCTATGACATCGTTTGGCCTAGCGGCTTGCGAATGGGCGAAGCGCGCTTCACCGCGAACTCCAATCAGGCCGGCTGGGCGTTTTCAGCCGATGTCTCCGGGAATCTGCCGGTGCTGTCCATTGAAGACAAGTACGAATCGAAGACCGATTTCTCGTTGTGTTCCGTTTCGTTCAAGAAGGTCGTTTCGCACGGTAAGAAAAAGCAGGACGAAGAAGTAACGTTCAACCAGGCCGAAAACCGCGCATTGCGCCGTAACCTGGCCAACGGCACCACCCAAGACTTGATCGTTCCGCCGTGTGCGCGAGACGCGCTGACCTACCTTTATGCGCTAAGGCAGGATCTAGCCCAAGGCCGCGTGCCTCCGCCCGACGACTTCAACTTCGGTCCGCAGTTTCAAATCAGCGTGAGCTACGTGGAAACCCGCGAGATCGAAGCAGCCGGAAAAACGCAGCCGGCGGATCGACTTCTGGTCGACGTGACCGGCGGGGAAAATCCCGTAAACATCGAGATCTTCTTGGCCCAAGACGCGGCCAGGACGCCATTGTTGATTCGGGTACCATTTGAGTTGGGCACGTTCTCGCTCAAACTGGCCGAATGAGATTGGCGGTCTTCACCCCTTTGCCGCCGGCGCCGACCGGCATCGCCGATTACTCCCAGGCGCTGCTGCCGCACTTGGCCGCGCATGCTCGCGTCGACGTGTTCGTTGATGATGGATACGAGCCGCAGGGCTTCGGCAGCGCCCATCCGATTCGCATTCGCAACAAGGCCGAATACCGCCCGGAAGAATTCGACGAGACATTATTTCAGTTCGGCAATAACAAATACCATGTGTACGTCTACGACCAAGCGCTGAAAACTCGCGGCATCTTGCTGATGCACGAGTACAACATGCACTACCTCGTCGCCGACGCGACGATCGTCCGCAGCGGTTGGGACGACTATCTGCGAGAAGTCGCGTACGAGGGCGGCGAACAAGCCCTGGCCCACGCGCGGCGGGCGCAATTGGGCGAAGTAGGCCTCGACCATCATCAACTGCCCATGAACCGGCGCATCTTGGAGTCCGGCAAGGCCGCGATCGTCCACAGCAATTTCATGGCGCGCCGGCTGGAGGAAGCGGAGACCGAAATTCCGATCTTCCAGATTCCCCACGGGGCGTGGATTCCGCGTGTACAGCGAGACCAATACCGGGCCGAACTCGGGATAGCGGACGACACCCCGCTGATCGGCGTCTTCGGCTTCCTCAAGCCCTACAAACGAATCCGCGAGGCGCTGCTGGCGATGCAGTGGGTCGTGCGCTCCCACCCCCAAGCCCGGATGATTCTCGTGGGCGAGGAGCATCCCGAATTGCCCGTCCAGCGGATGATCGAAGAATTGGGACTCGGCAACCACGTCCGTGTGCTGGGATACGCTCCGATCGAAGAATTCGTCGAGTACATCGGGGCCTGCGACATCTGTCTCAACTTGCGTTATCCGACCGTCGGAGAGACCTCGGGAACGCTGCTGCGCGCCCTGGGCCTCGGCAAAGCGGTCATCGTCTCGGACATCGGCTCATTCGCCGACCTGCCGGACAGCATCTGCTTGAAGGCGCCTGTCGACAACAGCGAAGTCGACTTCATCGTTGAATACATCAACTTGCTCATCGAGCGCCCGGAGATCCGGGCGGTAATCGGTGAGCGAGCCCGCGAGTACGTCGCCAGAGTGTGCCCTTGGGACCGCGTCGGCAAGCTTTTCGCTGACCGCATCCGCGACGTTCACAGCGGCTTGCGCCCTAGGGAATCCTCCGCCGAGGAGAGCGCCGTCAGCCCCCCGCTCAACGGCGCCGCGATGATGGCCAGGACCGCTCCTGACTCCTGGTTTTCCGCGGACGGCACCGATCTCGCCGCTCACATTCTGAGCTTCTGTCAGGATGACGCCGCCGTGGGTTATGTGAAAACTCATCTGTCGCGCCTGACCCGCACGCTCAAGATCACTCCCCCCGGCGGACCGGAAGACGCCGTGCTGGAAATGGGCTCGTATCTGCATATCACCCCAGCGCTAAAGAGCGTGCTCGGTTACGGAACGGTGCGCGGCTGTTACTTGGGTCCCGCGGGCAAGACGGACCGGCGTACGACCACCTCCTCAACCGGCGAGTCGTTTGAGTGCGATATCGATCTGTTCGACGCCGAGAAAGATCCCTATCCCTATCAGGACGGTTCTTTCGCCACGGTCTTGTGCTGCGAACTGCTCGAACACCTTTACGAAGACCCCATGCACCTGATGTCCGAGGTCAACCGCATCCTCACCGTCGGCGGGCATCTCGTACTGACTACACCAAATATCTGCAGCCTGCGGGCCACGGGCGCGGCGTTACTCGGCTACCATCCCGGGCTGTTTCATCAGTACATCGCGCCTGACGCCAACGGCAACGTGGACCCCCGTCATGCCCGCGAATACGCTCCGCGCGACCTGCAAGAACTCATGGAAGCCGCGGGCTTCGAAGTGGTTCGCATGGAAACCGGACCATACGGCGAAGAGAACGCCGGCGATCACGCCTGGGTCGCGAACCTGCTTCAGCGATTCGACTTGCCGGACCAACTCCGCGACGATTGTCTCTATGTCGTCGGACGTAAGAGCGGTCCCATCCGCAGCCGCTACCCCCTCGCGCTCTACGCCCACGGCTGACCCAAAACCATGAGCGCCCCATTCAGCGAAGTGGCCGCTTCGATTGTCGGAGACCGGCTGCTCGTGAAGGGCG
>CAMPKL010000406.1 GCA_946887065.1 uncultured Bryobacterales bacterium | reverse complement strand
CTTGAGCTGGCCATGGATCTGCTGACCACGGTCGGCGACTGCGACAACGGCTTTGCCTGCGTCTATCAAAACAATCTGTCGTGGTCCTCGCCCACCACGCCTCTGCCGACGATTGCCCATCCTCGCGTAGCTTTCGAGCGGCTATTTGGAGAGGGCGGCAGCGCCGAAGAGCGCCGCGCCGAGCTGCGCAAAAACGCCAGCATTCTGGATTGGGTCACTGCCGATATGGCCCGTTTGAATCGTGAGCTTGGGGCAGGCGACAAACAGAAAGTCGATCAGTACCTGGAATCGTTGCGCGAGGTGGAACGCCGCATACAGCGCGCTGAACAACAGACCCAAGAGTCTCCGCTGCCCGATCTCGACCGGCCGGTCGGCGTGCCGGCCTCCTACGAAGACCACGCCAAGCTGATGATCGACTTGCAGACGCTTGCCTTGCAGGGCGACATCACGCGCGTCATTACCTTCCAGATTGCGCGTGAGACGAGCAACCGGACCTACCCAGAGATCGGCGTGCCCGATCCGCACCATCCGACGTCGCATCACTCCAACGATCCGTTGAAAATGGCCAAGCTGGCCAAGATCAATGCCTTTCACGTTTCGTTGTTCGCCTACTACCTGGAGCGGTTGCGCGCCACCCCAGAGGGCGAAGGAACGCTGCTCGACAATTCGACGCTGTTGTGCGGCAGCGGCATGGGCAACCCTGACGTTCACGACCACATCAATCTGCCCATCGTCGTCGCAGGCGGCGCCGGCGGGCGGCTAAAGGGCGGCAAGCACATCAAGTACGACGCGCCGATGCCCCTGGCCAATCTTCATCTCACGTTGCTCGACAAAGTTGGAGTACCTCTCGACTCGTTCGGCGACAGCACCGGCCGCATCGAAGAGCTCTCACTGTGAAGAGGCCGGCGATGACAGCAATTCTCTTGAAGACCGGAATCGTGCTTATGGCCTGCGCCGCGGCTACCGCCATGGCAGCAGGAAACCAGAACAGCATTCTCGATGCCGCCAGAGCAAAGGAGGGCGCGAAAGTCCGCGCACTCATCGTCGAGGGGAGCGATGTCAACTTGGCCGCCCCCGACGGAAGCACGGCGCTCCATTGGGCGGCCGAATGGGACGATCTAGAGACGGCAGCGGAACTGCTCAAGGCCGGGGCCGATGCGAATGTCAAGAATCGCTACGGCGCGGCTCCGATCATGCTGGCGGCGATCAACGGCAGCGCTCCGATGCTTGAGTTATTGATTAAAGCCGGCGCCAATCCGAACACTGCTGTCGGCGAGGGTGAGACCGCCTTGATGACCGCTGCCAGGACGGGCCGCCGAGATGCGGTTGAAGTTTTGCTGCGGCACGGGGCCGACGTCAACGCCAAGGAAGGCTGGCAGGGACAGACAGCCTTGATGTGGGCCGCCGGCGAAGGTCACAGCGGCGCCCTTGAGGCTCTCACGGCTGCCGGCGCCGATTTGGGCGCTCGCTCAGAGGGCGGATTCACGGCCTATCTGTTTGCCGTGAGACAAGGGCACGCTGAAGCTGCGCGGACCCTGCTGGACGCGGGCGCGGACGTGAATGAGTCACTGCTCGTTCGCCGTCGCCGCGGGACGTACCAGACTCCGGGGAACGATGACTCCAGCGAACGCCAGTTGGGCTCCAGCGCCCTCGATCTGGCTGTCGCCAACGGACACTTTGAACTCGCAGCCATGCTGCTTGATCGAGGCGCCGATCCAAACCAGGCAGGTCCTGGATGGACGCCCTTGCACACGATCAGTTGGGTTCGCAAGCCCGGCGTGGGCAGCAACGATCCCGCCCCAGAGGGCTCCGGATCGCTGGAAAGCCTAGATCTGGTTCGCAAACTCGTCAAGCACGGCGCCGACGTCAATGCCCGCATGACCAAGCGCTCCAACGCGGGCAGACATTCGATGAACACCATCGGTGCGACGCCGTTCCTTGCAGCGTGCAGAACCGCTGATACGGAGTTGATGCGCCTGCTCGCCGATTTAGGAGCGGACACGGCGATTCCCACCGAAGAGGGCTCGACGCCGCTGATGGTGGCGGCTGGACTCGGCACCCGCGCGCCGGACGAAGACGCCGGAACACCCGAGGAAGTCGTCGAAGCCGTAAAGCTCGCGCTTGAGTTGGGCAGCGGCGATCCCAACGCCGTGAACACCAACGGCGACACCGCAATGCACGGGGCTGCCTACAAGCACGTCGCGGGCGCCGTTCCCCTGCTCGTCGCAGCCGGGGCTGACATCAACGTTTGGAACACCAAGAATCACTTGGGTTGGACGCCGCTGCGGATCGCTACCGGCGTGCATCGCGGGATGAACCTGCGCGCCTCGCCCGAGACGGCTGCGGCAATCCGCAAAGTGATGGAAGAGGCGAAAGTTTCGACTTACGTGGAACCGGAGGGCGTCATCAGTGGCGAGACGCGCTAAGGCCGCCCGCCGATTCGCTACCGTCTGGTTTGCCTGTTGGGCAGCTTCGCTGGCGATCATGCCGTTGGCGCAGGGCGCCGATTTCCGAAAAATGGCGGACATCCCATTTGTTGTCGCCAACGGACAAGAGTTGCGGCTGGACCTCTACTTGCCGAGCGGAGTGAATCGGCCTCCGTTGATCGTTTATGTTCACGGCGGCGCCTGGCGCGCTGACAGCAAAGAGAGTATGCCGCTGGCTAGCCTGGTAAATCATGGATTCGCGGTGGCCAGCGTCGACTACCGGCTCAGCCCGGTTGCCCAGTTCCCGGCACAGGTTCATGACATTAAGGCGGCCATTCGCTTTCTGCGAGCGAAAGAATCCGACTACGGTTACGACGCCGGGGCGATCACCATCGCGGGATCTTCCGCCGGCGGTCATCTAGCGGGGCTTGTCGGCGTCACGAACGGCAACAAGCAGATGGAAGGGGAGCTTGGCGACTACCGGGATCAATCCTCCGACGTGCAGGCGATCGTGGACTATTACGGCGCCAGCAATTTCCTGACAATCCTCAAGCAGTCGACGCCTCACGGCATCGGCGTTCGCGTTCCCGCGTTGCAACTGCTGCTCGGCGCCCAGCCCGAGGATACGCCTGAGCTGGCGAAGCTGGCCAGCCCGATCTTCCACGTGGATCGTTCGGACCCGCCGCTGTTGCTGTTGCACGGCGACCAAGATCCCCAAATGCCGATTAATCAATCGCATGAACTTTACGGAGCGTACAAGGCGCAGAGCCTCCCGGCGCGGTTCGAGGTTCTCCACGGCGCCGGACACGGCGGCAGTCGATTCTACGACGAGTACAGCACGGGCATCGTCCTCGAGTTCCTCGATGAGTACGTTCGCTCCGGATCAGCGAGCAATTGAACGCAACGCTCCAATCAAAAGGTGCGTGCGCCATCGAATCGGGACTGGTAATCTAGAGGCGACTGACCGGCGTAGTCGATCAGCGGTGAACCCTTGTCGGCAGCCCGCTCCCGCGCGGCTGGTTCTCAAGACCAGGGCGCGTAGCTCAGTTGGTTAGAGCGCCTGCTTCACACGCAGGAGGTCCCCAGTTCGAGTCTGGGCGCGCCCACCATTTAAGCCCTTTGTTTTGGCCGCCGGTCTTCTTGGCTACTGCCTACGGACGGCAACATAACATAAGAATCTAGCGCAACGGCGAGAGCTGCCAAAGAACTCCCGCCGCGCTCTGAGGAGCTTATGATTGAGCTCCAAACAGTTTCCGCATCGTTGTCCAGCGCACCCGCAGGACGGACTTTGACGCTAGCAGCCAGTTGGGCCGCTAGTGCTCAGCAATTCAGCCGGAATGCGATCGCTCGTGCTGTCCGGCAAAAACTCTATACTTCCGGTCTTGACGTCGTAGAGAGCGCCCACGATGGCGATCCGGCCCTCGGTTTCGAGCCGATCAAGCGTCGAACTGTTTTTGCGAAGACAATATGCCGTCCGAAGTACGTTACGCCGAGCGACTTCGTCGATGAATTCCTCCCGTTCTTCGCGCGTCAAAGACTCGAAACGGTCCAGCGAGCCAGCTTCAATCGCTTCGTTGATGTCGCAGAGGATGTGTTCGATATTCTGACAGCCGGTCGCCTCGACGGCATTGGCCTTAGCGGCTTCTAGCTTCACGGCGGAAGTCACTGCGCCGCATCGCGTGTGGCCCAATACGAGGATCAACTTGGCGCCGGCGACAGCACACGCATATTCTGCGCTGCCGAGTACCTTGCCGCCGGCAATGTTGCCGGCCACGCGTACGCTGAAGATGTCGCCCACGCCGAGGTCAAAGAGCAACTCCGCCGGAGCCCGCGAGTCGATGCAACTGACGATCACGGCGAACGGATGCTGCCCGTCGGCGGTCGCGTTAACCTGACGAACCAGATCACGTTTCAGCCGCTTGCCAGTCAAGAAC
>CAMPKL010000405.1 GCA_946887065.1 uncultured Bryobacterales bacterium | reverse complement strand
GCTATAGGGCTCCCCGCGACGTATTTCGCGGCGCAGGTCTTGCAAAGCCTGCTGGCAGGGGTCGAGGCGACCGACCCGCTGATGCTCGGCGGAATCGCGCTGTTCTTGCTTGTCGTCGCCGGAGTCGCCTGCTGGCTGCCGGCGCGGAGGGCGGCATCCGTGAGCCCGAGCACGGCCCTGCACCACCAATAACACGCCCGCAATTAGTGCGGCGGCGGGATGATTTGATCCACGCCTTGGCGAACACCGTAGTCGGGAGGCAGGGATTTGTAGTCCACGCCGACGAGGGAGTTCCAGTCCCAAACGATGCGGCCTGCCCGCAGGGTGAGTTCGCAAAACAGGCGCTGCGTCCCTTCTAGCACGCCGTTGCTGGCGTCGCGAAAACGATGCCGTCCTTCGAGCATCCGAAAGCCTGCAATGTCGGCCTCCGCTCCGGGCGTCAGGTGCCCTAACTCTTCTCGATGAATCTGCTGAGCCGGGTTCCAGGTCGATGCTTGGATAACCGCATCCAAAGGCATGCCCATCGCCAGAAACTTGGACATGGTGGTCTGCATGTCCATCATGCCGCCCAGCGCCGAGCCCATATGCAAATCGGTCGAGATCGAGTCGGGATAAAAGCCTTGCTGGATCGCCGGTGCGGCGTTGCGAAAGGTGAAGCTGCCGCCGCCATGACCGACATCGAACTTGATGCCGCGTTCGCGCGCTTGACGGAGATAGCCGTAGAGCTTGCCGTTGGCATCGAGCCAAGGCACGGGACCGCGGAAGACGTGCGTCGGCATGTCGCCGGGGCGCAGCCTTTCGAGCACGAGTTCATGGAAGGGCCGCTCGGGCAAGAAGAAACCGAAATCCACCATCACGGGGATGTCGGCTTGCGTACCGGCCTTAACCGCCTCATCCACGGACTTCCAGTCCGCTAGTTGATAATGCGCGCTCTTGACACCGACGACGACGTCTTTGTGTTTGGCCGCCAAGCGGGCGACTTCCTCTGCACTGAAATCGCCTTGTTCGGGCAGGTCCGTGATCATGCCAAGACCGGCGATGTTGATTAGGGCGAGTATGCGTGTGCGCACTGCCGCCTTGTCGATAACCGTGTGGCGGAAAAATTCGAAATTGCGCCACCCCGCGCTGCCTGCGTCCACCGCCGTCGTCACCCCGCTGGGCAACAAGTTGACGTCGGGCTGCAAACTGTTGTCGCCGGCCCACGCGTCAGGAATGTTGGTCGTCGAAAAAACGTGAACGTGCAGATCGACCAAGCCTGGCGTGATGTAGAGTTCGCTGACGTCAACGGTGTGCGCGGCTCGCGATGCGTCGATCGACTCTTCGACGGCCGCAATCACGCCTCCTGTGATGGCGACGTCGCGACGGCCGGAAATGCCGTTGCGGGGATCGATCACGTAGCCGCCCTTGAGCAGCAAGTCGTATTGGCCTTGTTGGGCCGTCGCCGCGGCCAGCGCAATGAGGAACAGGATCGTGAGTCGTGTCGTTCGCATGGTTTCGTGCGACGAGTGTTGCATCACTACTGAAACGGCGTCAACGTTGCTGTGTGGGCGAGACTATGACGTTCGCAGATCGGGCAGTGAGGCGGCCACGAGGACGTCAGCCGTCGACTCGACGGTCACCTGGCGGGCGACATCGCCGAAAAGGAGGCCGCCCAAGACGGAACGCTTGCGCTTACCGACCACGATCAGATCGGCGGCAAGGCTACGACCGTACTCGAGGATCGACGCGGCCGGTGAGCCGCGGACCACGAGTCGCCGGGCTTGGATGCCGGCGGCTTCCAAGCGGCTTCCCCAACGCTCCATCTCTTGCTCAGCGGCTCGCTCGCTCTGAACTTGGTAGTCGGTGACCCAGCTCTCGGCGGCGCCGGCACGGCGGAATCTGTCTTCGAATGGGGCTTCAAACGCATGTAGGAGGATGATGTCCGATCCCGGATTCAGCAGAAATGCCAGTTCAGCCGCGGTCGGAGGGCCGCCTCCGGAGCTGACGCCAACGAGGAGTCGCCGATAGGGCCCCGCCACGGGTTGCTTGACAGCGAGAACGGAGCAGTTTGTTCTCTGAAGCACGCGCTCGATGGTGCCTCCGAGAAACGGACTGCTGGCTTTGCCGCCTTCTCCCATGACGATCAAGTCGACGGACCCCTCAGCGGCGGCCACGATTTCGCTTTCCGCCCGTCCGCGGGACAGCAGTGTATCCACTTTGCGTTCGAGGACCTCCTCGCATGTCACGGCAAGCGACTGCAACCGGCCAGCGGCGTCTGCCGCCAAGGCTTGCTCTATTTTCTCGACCTCGGCGCTGAACATCTGGCGGACCACCTCAAATCCCTCGGCAGCCTGAACGTGCATCAGCGTGAGCGAGGCGTCCGGGTGGAGCGAAGCGAGAGAAACCGCACGATCCAGCGCGAGACCGGCGGACTCGGAGAAGTCTGTGGCGGCAAGTAGGCGCATTCGTTCAATCCTATCCCTCGGACCGTTCACATGCGGCTCGGATCAAGAGCCGTCTCGTTCTTCAGCGTCTCCGCGGGGATCGAATAAATCGTAGAGCATCGACACGGAATGCCGATCCGCCAAGACGAGCAAGTCATCCCCCTCTTGTAGGATGGTCGCCCCGCGCGGCGTCATATAGGCGTCACCGCGGGTCAACATCACGATGAGAACCGACTTCGGAAGGTGAAGGTCCACGATTTGCTTGCCGACAGCGGGCGATGCGGCGGAAACCGTCAACTCCACGAACTCGCTCTCGGTCTTCTGCGTGGGGACGATCTCAAACGGGTTTCGGCGTTTGGCTGTCAGCGGCGCCCGGACTCCCAACCAGCCTGCCACGGCCGCGAGGGTCGTGCCTTGCAGCAGCACGGAGGTCAAAACGATGAAGAAAACGATGTTGAAGATCGTTTCGGCTCGTTCGATGCCATAGAGAAGAGGGAACGTGCCAAGGATGATCGGAACGGCGCCGCGCA
Source organism: uncultured Bryobacterales bacterium (assembly GCA_946887065.1). The sequence continues at coordinate 1,415 of CAMPKL010000405.1, read as the reverse complement.
GCCCAACCCACGAAATCATCAACAGGTGTCTTCGTCGGACGTTGGCGGCCGCCAAGCTGAGGACCACGCCGACGGGCCTCGCCACGAACATCAAGAAAAACGAGATCAGCAGGGCGGAACCCGCCACGGGGACCAGATGCGAGGGAAATACCAGCAAGCCTAACGAGAGGAACATCACGATCTGCATTAGCCAGGCGACTGCATCATGAAATCGCAGCAAACTTCGCTTGTGGATAAAGTCGTGGTTGCCGAGAACGATCCCGGCCAAATATACAGCCAGAAAGCCATTACCTCCTAGGAGGCTCGTTAGCCCATAAGTGAGCAGTGCCAGAGAAAGCGTGAGTACCGGATACAACCCCTCCGTTTCCAGCCGGATTCGGTTGATCAGGAACAGAGAGAATCGCCCGGCAACATAGCCAATGCCCGCGCCCAGAGCCATTTGAATGACGAATCCCAGTGCCAAGCCCCAGACGGACGCAGTAGGGTCTTGCAGCAGGCGGATGACGCCGAGCGTCAGGAAAACGGCCATCGGATCGTTACTGCCGGACTCGAATTCAAGGAGGGGTTTGAGGCGGCCTTTCAGGCTTGCTCCTCTCGATCGCAATACAGAGAAGACAGCGGCGGCATCGGTAGATGAGACGATCGCGCCGAGGAGCAGCCCCTCCAGAAACGAAACGTCAAGTACGAAGCTGGCGAACCAACCCACCGTGAGCGCCGTGACGACGACACCTAGCGTCGACAAGCTCAGGCCCCGCCAGAGTACGCCCGACGTCGAGCGCCAATCGGTTTCCAAACCGCCGAAGAATAGGATAAGCGCCAGTGCCACGACGCCCAGCGCCTGCGCCGCGACGAAGTCGTCGAATGGGATGCCTCCAGGTCCCTCCGAGCCTGCGATCATTCCGATGGCTAAAAAGAGGATGAGGGATGGAACGCCGGAACGGCTCGACGCTTTGCTGGCAAGGACACCTGCCAGGAGGAGCAGCGATACAACCACCAAAATGGGCTCGATCGCAAGCAACCAGCTACCTCGGAAGCGACCCGTACCGACTCGGACTGGCGTCGGCCGGGCCACATGGCAGGCCGTGCTTGGATCTTGGAGACAGGCCTATCGTTGACTATTATCGCGTAGCCGGATCAGCCGGATGGCGAAGACGATCCGAGCCTACTTGACAGGCCCTCCGACTGGAGCCTCTCACTTTTCGCCGCAGAGAATGCGAAACGCCGGTTTCGAGGAGCAACGATCGCGGGGCGGACCTAGGGTGGAAGGACGGCGCGGTTCGCGCTATGTATGGAGGTTGGGGCGAGGTTTGGCCCTGGGATGGACGTTGGGTGAAGAACGCTTCCTCACGGTCGCGTCTCCGTTGCGATTCGCTTTAGGTATTGAGGTTGGGGCGGTGGTTTGTCATAGAACCTAC
>CAMPKL010000404.1 GCA_946887065.1 uncultured Bryobacterales bacterium | reverse complement strand
TATTGAAGAACTGCTGGTTCGCAGCTACTTGTTGCGCGAGGCCGAAGTCTACAACTCTGACCAAAGCTTCCGGTCCATACCGGTCGGCGCATTCGCCTGGACCGGTTTTCTGGTGACCCTGGTCTGGTTCACCTTTACGCATGTGCAATGGGAATGGCCGGTCGCCGCGGCAACGGGTGTGATTTACAACCTCTGGCTCTATCAACGGCGCCACATCGGAGCGCTGATCTTGACCCACGCCGTAACGAACGCCGCCCTGTTCGCGGCCGTTTTGTGGGCCGATCGAACAGGGCGGGATTGGTGGTTCTTCCTATAGGACCGCCCTAGTCGCCCGACATCGGTTGCAACTCCGGGCTCGCGCCGGCCAGCCGGCTTGCTTCACGCGCGCGTTCCGAACGCAATTCGAGCGTGTAGAACGCGACGGGAACAACGATCAGCGTGATCAACGTGGAGGCGGACAAGCCGCCGACGATGACGCGCGCCAAGGGGGCTTGCAATTCGCCGCCCTCGCCTAAGCCAAGAGCCATGGGGACGAGCCCAAGAACGGTCGTGACGGTCGTCATCAGAATCGGCCGCAACCGCCGGATGCCCGCGGTCACCACCGCGTCGCGTAGCGGCATGCCATGCTCGCGAATGAGCTGGTTGGCGTAGTCGATCAGCACGATCGCGTTATTCACGACGATGCCGACCAGGATAATGACGCCCAAGAAGCCCTGCATGTTGAACGTCGTGTTTGTCAGGAACAGAATCGGAACGACGCCGATAAAAGCGAGCGGAATCGAGAAGAGGATGATGAACGGGTCGCGCAGCGACTCAAACTGAGCGGCCATGACCATGTAGACCAAAATCAAGGCCAGGATGGCGGCGAAGGTCATTGCCTCGAAGGCTTCCTGCTGCTCTTGATACTCGCCGCCGAAGACGAACTCGTAGCCGTTGGGACGCGGCACGTCCTGGAGTTTAGTCCGCATGTCGGCGACGATCGAACCGAGGTCGCGATCGGCGATGGTGCCGGCCACCATGACCATCCGCTGTTGGTCCTTCCGCATAATTTCGATGGGGCCTTCTTGGCGCGCGGTACGCACCAACGTTTGCGCCAAAACGCTTTCGCCGTTGGGCAGGGTGATGGGAATCTCGCCGACCTGCTCGACATTCAAGCGATCTTCCTCCCGTAGCCGGACCATGATGTCGTATTCGTCGCCGTCTTGGCGGAACATCGAGGCGCGGGTGCCGCCGATTGCCGTTTCGAGCGCCCGGGCCACCGTTGAGATCGGCAGCCCCATGGAACTCGCTTTCGTGCGGTCTACTCGAACCACCATCTCCGGCGTGCCAGGCTGACGCATAATCTGGGCCATGACCACGCCGGGCGTTTCCGACATCGCGGCGCGAACCCTCATGGCCAACTCATCGACGATGACAGGGTTATGCCCACGAACCTCAACACTCAAACGGTCGTTCTCCCCCTCGCCGCGTCGGCGGAAGCTGCCGCCTTGGACGCGCGTTTGCACCAGGACGCCGGGTTCGACTTGGATCAGGGAGCGAATTTCGGCGGCAACCTCGTTAGCTGTGAGGCTGCGTTCGGCCGCGGGAACCAGGTCGATGCGCATCTGGCCGGTGTTGGTGCCCCGGAAACGGAATCCGCCGCCGTTGTTGCCGGATTCGGTCATCACATACAGCGCCTCGCTGATGTTCTCCCGAATCTTGGCGCTCAATCGCTCCATGAACTCGTGAGTGACTTCCACGTGAGTGCCCGGCTCCAACTCCACATTCACGTCGATCTGGCCCTCGTCGACCTCGGGCTGCAACTCAACGCCGATGTACGGCATGATGTAGGCCGTTCCGGCAAACATAGCGACGGCCGTGGTTGCGACTAACATGCGATTGTTCAGCGACCACTCGAGGGAACGCCCGTAAGCAGCAGACCACGAGTCCTGTATCCGAAAGAACAGGCCGGCAATTCCGGTCGCGGCGCCGCCCGCATTTGAGGCGCGAAGCATTCGAGCGCACATCGCCGGCACGACGGTTAGCGAAATCAAGAGCGAGCAAAGTAGGGCGAAGGACACCACCCAAGCTAGCTGCTGGAAAGTTTGCGCCGAGATGCCGCCCATGAACAGGACCGGCACAAAGACGGCGATCGTCGTCATCGTGGAAGCAGTGATTGCCATGCCCACTTCGCGGCTGCCCACGACAGCGGCGTCGATCATGGAGGCGCCTTCTTGCCGGTGCCGGAAGATGTTCTCCAGAACCACGATAGAACTGTCGACAAGCATGCCGACGCCCAGAGCGAGTCCGCCGAAGCTAACGGTATTCAGCGTGAATCCGTTGAAGTACATCAGGGCGAAAGTCGCGATCACCGAAATGGGGATCGCCACGCCAATGACAAGAGTCGCGCTGAAGCTTCCCAAGAAGAACAATAGGACCGCCACCGCCAGTCCGCCGCCGACGAGAGTGGATGACTGCACGTTCGAGATGGCGGATCGAATGAAAGTGGCCGAGTCCCAAGTGGCCTGCACGACGATGTTCTTATAGTCTTGACCGATCATTGCGATCTCTTCCCAGATCGCGTCGGAGACTCTGACCGTATTCGATCCGGATTGCTTGTAAATAAACATCCTGATCGCGGGCTCGCCGTTGACGGAAAGCATGTAACGGACTTCTTCGTGTCCATCCGTGACCGTGGCGATATCCCGAACGTATACCGGTACGCCGTTGCGATTGGCGATGCCGACGCTAAGGATGTCATCCAGGCTGGTGAATTGACCCTCGCTGCGGAGCAGAATTTCGTACCGTCCCTCGCGTACCGGCCCCACCGGAACGTTTTGGTTCTCTTGAGTCAGGCGCTGAACGACATCGGAAACCGAAAGGTTGAGGGCCCGCAGCTTTTCGAGATTGAGTTCTACCTGGATCTGGCGCCGGAGACCGCCGGAAATTCGAGCCTGAGCGACGCCAGGGACGCGTTCCAGCCGGAACTGAAGGCTCTTTTCCGCGAAATGTCTCAGCTCACGGGAATCCATCTCGCTGGATCGGACGGAGATGAACATGACCGGAAACTGCGACGTGTCGAACTTGAACATCGTCGGCGGGTCCATATCCTCAGGCAGTCGGCCCCGGATACGGTCGATGCGCGAGCGCAGTTCGTTGGCCGCTTCGTCGAGATTCGAGCCGTACTCGAAGCGCACACGCACGCTCGCTTGCCCTTCGTTAGCAGTGGAAGTGATCTCTTCCACGCCGGGAGCGGAGGCGACGGCTTCTTCCAGGGGGCGAGCAACCAGTGTTTCCATCTCTGCGGGCGCGACGCCGGGATACGTGGCGCTCACCGTGAGGGTGGGGAATTCGGTCTCCGGCATGAGGTCGACCGGAATCTGTACAAACGCGATTCCGCCGAGCAAGACGGCGACCAAACAGCCCATCAATACCGTGACGGGGCGGTGGATTGAAAACTCAGGTAAGCTCATGAAAACAAACCTTTAATACTCGAACGAGCCGCGCATCGGAGTTGCGCGTCAAACTAGGGCGAACACTGCCCTTGATCTCCCAGTAGTGACGTCAAAAGCTTAGGTGACGTTATTCTTTTTGTTCGTCTGCGGTCCGGCGCGCCGCTAGCCGCCGCTTGAGGGTCCGCCCGCAGGCGCTTCGGCCCCTGAAATTCCAATTTCGTCGCCCTCGCGTAACATTGTGGCCCCTCGTCCGATGATCTTCGTAGCCGGTGCCAAATTCATCACCTCGATTCGGTCGTCCTCAGTGCTGACGCCAAGTTCAACCGACTGGAATACCGGGCGGTTCTGCTCGTCGAGCAGGAATACCCCCGCCTCAAGCCCGCGATACACGAGTGCATCGCGCGGAATCAAGTTCGCCTCCCTCATGGTGCCTAAATCGAGGTTGATGCGGACGAACATCTCCGCGCGTAGATCGCGCTCCGGATTGGCGATGTCAATTTCGATCGATGCGCTGCGCGTGGCGGCGTCGAGCACCGGGGCGATGCGGGACACCTTGCCGCGGAACACCTTACCCGGGATCGCGTCGACTTCCACCTCCGCCGGTGTACCCACCCGCAACCGTCCAACGCTGCGCTCGGGCACATTGCCGAGGGTCACGAGAGTTGAGAGATTCACGATTTGTATCAAGGGGGTGGAGGGGCTGACGAGCGAGCCTTCGTCCACGTAGCGGATGGCCACGTCGCCGGTCAGCGGGGCGTAAACCTTGGTCTGCGCAAGTTGGATCTTCAGCTCTTCGAGTTCGGCCTCGGCTTGTTGCTGCTGGGCCTCGGCGAGTGCCACCTGGGCTTCCATGGTCGCCAGCCCGGTCCGTTGCTGCTCATACTCCTGCGGGGACAGCAGTTGCTCCTTGAAGAGCATCTCCGCCCGTTGCAGGTT
>CAMPKL010000403.1 GCA_946887065.1 uncultured Bryobacterales bacterium | reverse complement strand
TCCTCGATGAGCCGACCAACGGACTCGACCAGGCGGCCCGCGCGCGCATGTTGCGGCTCGTGCGCGAGATGAAAGAACTGCATGGCATGAATGTGCTCTTGTGCTCCCACTTGTTGCGCGATGTGGAAGAAGTTTGCGACGAGGTCGTAATTCTCAAAGAAGGCCGCATCGTGCACCACGCCAACCTCGAGGAAGAGCGCCGCGCCAATCGGCGTTTTGTGGAACTCGAAGTCGCCGGCGAAGACAGCGGCCTCGCCGCCGCCCTGCGCGAGCAAGGCGCCGAGGGAGTCACCGAGGGCAACGGGCGCTGGCGTATCGTCCTTCCCCCATCCGTCGAACTGGACGTGATCTGGCGGGTCACCGCGAGACAAAACCTCGATGTTCATCGGCTGACCCACCGCCGCGACACTCTCGAAGAGATTTTCCTCAAGGCCGTTGGGCACATCCAACGAACTCCAGGCGAAGAGACCCCTGTGCCCCAGGAGGTAGCCGTCGATGGCCGTTCATAAACTCGGCTACAAGCGCTATGACGGCCCGTTGACCGGGCGTTGGGCGCGCCTGCTTGTGCTGCCGCGCTTCGCTTGGTCGGACCTGATGAAGGAACGCAAGGTTGTGGCGATCTTCATGATGGCCCTGTCCTGGCCCGTCGCTTGCCTCGCCTTCATCTACCTGGCCAACCACCGGGAACTGCTGCTGGGCTTCGACCGCGAGTTCGATCAGTTCCTTCAGATTGACGGTACGTTCTTCGTGAACTTCATGAACGCGCAGGCCATTTTCGCCGTATTGCTGGCCACTTTCGCCGGCCCTAGTTTGATCGCGCCCGATCTCTCAAACGGCGCGTTGTCGCTCTACTTTGGCCGGCCCGTTTCGCGCTCCGAGTATGTGCTCTCCAGGATGCTCGTCCTAGCGGGCGTCCTGTCCCCGGTGACCTGGATCCCAGGAACCGTGCTGTTCTTGATGCAGGCGAGCTTGGCCGGCTGGGGTTGGACCGTCCAGAACTGGACGTTGGGCGTCGGGATCATCGCCGGGTTCGCGCTCTGGGTGATCTTCGTCAGTCTGGTGGCCATGGCCAGCTCCGCTTACGTCAAGTGGCGCGTCGTCAGCGGAGGGCTTGTTTTGGGAGCGTTTTTCGTGCTGGCGGGCGCCTCTGAAATGGCCGGCATGGTGTTGTCCGCGGATTGGCCCACGGCCATGAACCCCGCCCGCGCGGCAAATCAATGTTGGCGGGCGATCCTTGGGGCGGAAGCTCTGCCTGGACCGGACGCGCTGCAGTGCTTCTTGACGATGGCCGTCATGTCGTCGCTGCTTCTTTACGTCCTCGGACGCAAGCTACGTCCGGTCGAGGTCGTCAACTGATGCCCGAAGAGATCGTTTTTGAGGGCGTGTCGAAGTTCTACGGCGAGGTGCTGGGCGTCAACCGCGTTTCGCTGCGCATTCCGCCCGGAATCACCAGTCTCGTCGGCCCGAACGGTTCGGGCAAGACGACTCTCATGAACCTCATGGCCGGCCTGATTCGTGCGGATCGAGGCAAAATCACCATTCGAGGTTTATCCCCGGACGATCCGGAACGGCTGATGCGAATCACCGGCTACGCGACGCAGTACGATGCCGCGCCGCGCGGCTCAACGGGGTTCGAATTCGTCTCGACCGGCCTATTGCTCGCCGGCCATTCGCGAGCCCAGGCGGACGAATTGGCCGCCAAAGCGCTGGAGCGAGTGGGCATGGGCGAGGCGTCCCGCCGCAAGGTCGCCGCCTACTCCAAAGGAATGCGCCAACGGGTACGGCTCGCTCAAGCGATCTCCGGCGATCCCCAAGTGCTTATCCTCGATGAGCCGCTCAACGGTCTAGACCCCTTGGTTCGCGCTGAAACGATCGCGCTGTTCCGCAGCTTTGCTCAGCAGGGCCGCCACGTCGTTCTCTCCAGCCATGTCTTGCAAGAGGTCGATCTGATTTCCGACCAGGTCGTGATGATCGCCAACGGGATGATCATCGCCGAAGGCAACGTCCGCGGCGTTCGCAGCGAGATGCACGAACACCCCAGCCAATACCTGATTCGCTGCCGGGACGCGTCGCGCATCGCCTCGCTGCTCTTCGAGCAGGATCACGTCACTCAAATCCAACTACACGACGACCGTCTGGGGCTGCTCGTGATGACGCGCAATCGCCAAGAGTTCTCCCGTACCCTCACGCGCATCTCCCTCGCTGGACATACCGTGGAGCAAGTCATCCCCGTGGACGAAGACGTCGACGCCGTTTATCAATACTTGATAGGGAGCGCCGAATGAAGTTGGCAATACGCGCGCGCCAAGCCTGGACCATTGCTCAGCTCCAATTGAGCCGCGTCTTTTTTTCGCGCCGCAGTTTTTGGGTCTACCTGTTGGCGCTCTTTCCGGCGGTAATATTCCTGATGGCCGGTATAGAGGCCACGCTCAAGCGCAGCAATTGGACTCCCAACGCCGTTTCACCCGCGGTAATGGAGTCGATCCGCGAAGGCGACACCGAAGAAGAGGTGCTGCGCAAGGCCCCTACCCCTATCCACACCTACAACTACAACCGCCGGAACGACGAAGACGAGGCCGAAGTCGCCTACAGCCAACTCGATTATTTCGACGGCAAGCGGCAGTGGTTCCTCCATTTTGAAGACGGCGTCTTGCAGGGAATCGACAACCGCGTGCTGATCGACTTCGGCCGGAATCGGCAAATCTTCGCCGCCGTCTTCCATCATTTCTATCTGCGCCTTGCCGTGTTTTTCGGTTGCCTCGGCATCTTTATGAATCTGTTCCGCGGCGAGATGCTCGACAAGACGCTGCACTATTGGTTCCTTGTGCCCGCGCGGCGCGAAGTCTTGTTGATCGGCAAGTATTTGGCCGGTTTGATCGCGGCAACGGTAATCTTCGCCGCCGGCGCCGTGCTCGCCTATGCCGTGATGCTGTGGCCGCAAGACCCGGCCGAGCTCCAATCGTTTTGGCAAGACCATGGCGTCTCTCATGCTTTGGCCTACGCCGCGTCGGCTGCTCTGGGCTGCGTCGGCTACGGCAGCGTATTCCTCGCCGCCGGCTTACTTTTGCGCAATCCGATCGTGCCGGCCATCGTGATTCTCGCCTGGGAGGCCGTAAACCCCGTCCTTCCGGCCGCGCTGCAGAAGCTCAGCGTTCTGTACTACGTCCAATCGCTGGCTCCCGTACCCGTCCCCATGGACAACGGGGCGCCTTTGTTAATTCGTTTGTTGGGATCGCCGGCCGAACCGCCAACCGCCGCAGTGGCGATCCTGGGCATGTTGGGCCTCACGGCCGTCGTCCTGTGGGGCGCCTCGCGGATCGTCAACCTCCTGGAGATTGACTACGGCACCGACTAGCTCGCCTTTCCGCTGGGTTGCGCCCTACAATGGGCGGTGATCTGTCCGCCCCGGAGGCTCCCGACCCATGAACGCCAAATCTCCGCTCACGATCCTCGCCGTTGCCGCATTCCTTCATCTCGGCTGCGCTCCGGCGCCCGCGCCGACGCCCGTTGCGGATCCCGCCGCCCTGATCGAGGCTGCCGAGCAACTCGATCGCGAATTCATGGCGGCCTTCAACAATCGCGACGTCGAAGCCTTAAACAATTGCTATTGGAATAGCCCGGACACGATCCTCTTCCCGCCCGATGCCATGCAGCACCGCGGCATCGAAAGCATCCGCGCGTATCACGCCGCAACTCTCGCCTCCATGCCCGAGGGCGCCAAGCTCGAGGTGATCGAGAGTCATCAAACTCCCGTCGGCGATGCCGTCGCCGGCGCGGGACTCTTCCGCCTCACCATCCCCGGCGAAGATGGTCCGACCGTCATGGAAGGCCGCTTTAGCGACGTCAAAGCCGAGCGTGACGGCAAGTGGGTCTACATGGTCGACCACGCCTCCTTCGCTCCGGCCCCGCCCCCGGCCGAGTAAACAACGCCCATCCGGCCCCGCCGAGCTTCTCGACGATGCGGTAATGGCCAAAGGGCGCCGGGTTACGCCAGCGCGTCACGTCGATCCGAGCCGCTCAGCTTTAGCGTGCCGTCGCACGGGACCGCGGCCTAAAGGCTCGCGGCTCCGATCGGATGCCATTGTTCGCGGCTGCGGGGCCGTATCATTCTTCTTTTGTCAGCCGCTGCTAAGGGGCGTATACTGCCCTCGTCGGTCGCCGCATCCTCGCGAGAGGGACTATGTTCATACGTTTCGTAACGTTCAAGTCCATGCCGGAGAAGGTGGAACACCTGCGGGAGTTCTTCAACAAGGAGGTCTACGCCGCCTTGCAACAGACGCCCGGTTGCCTATTCGCCGCTCTAGTCGAAAGTACGACCGACGCAGGCGAATTCAGCGCGCTCCCCTTGTGGGAAACCGCCGACGCCATCAAGGCCTA
>CAMPKL010000402.1 GCA_946887065.1 uncultured Bryobacterales bacterium | reverse complement strand
CCGCAACGACAGTTCACTTGCGTTGGATGACTTCGATGTCGCTTCCCAGGTCGCGGATTACCAGGTCGTAGTCGGCTCGCTTCGCCGCCGCATCTTCTTCGCTGATGCTGAGGCCGGCGATGTGGATGACTTTGTCGTAGTCGCCGCAGAGCAGTTGCGCGATGAAGAGCGGATGGTAGAGTTCGCCGAAGCGGCTGTCGAGAACAAGCAGCATGCGGGCATCGCAGATACCGTCTATTTTGGAGTAGTCGTCGATGGCGTCACGCACGTGTTCCCACCGGGCGCCTATTTCGGCGATCGATGGCCTGGTTTTGGCGTCAGCCAAGTTCAATCCGCCCCAGAGGACGGCCATGGCGGCCACCAGAGCCGGGTATGTCCGAGGCCGGAATTGCCTCCGCTCGATCCAGTCGGCGGACAACGCTCCCAGCGCCAGCGCGACCCCCATCCACGGGACGTACATCGCGGAAAAGGGGCGGTCCGCGATGAGCAGAACAGGCCACGGCGTGATCATCGCCCAAGACAGCCCGAATGCGGCTGTCTTACTGCGGTTCGCGAGAGATTGCCAGCAAATGGGTACGAGCAGTAAGACGGCAACGCTGGGCGCCAAGGCGAGCGATCGCGACATCACCGCGTCCGCCAGTTGTGTTTGGATCGATTGGAGAATGGCCTCAATTTCAAAAGATGCCTGATAGTATTGATGGCCGTGCAGGGCGCTGCCCGCAGCCACCTTGCCGCGCCAGGCGCCAACGGCAAGACCGAACAGAGCGAGCGGCGTTGCAAGATTGCGCTTCGCCTCAGGCCAATGGAAAATGGCCTCATAAGCCAACAGCACGGCAGGGAGCGTGAGGGCGATTTCCTTCGAGTTCACGGCGGCCGCCCAGAGCAGATAGATGACGCCGATTCCGCCCCAACTCAGCGGCCCGCGTTTGCGTTTAGCTGCGTAGAACGCCACCGCCGCGAGAAAGAACATGCCGCAGAGAATGTCGTAGAGGTACGAGCCCTCGGAATAGATGTGCAGGAAGCGCGAATGAAAGGCGGCGAGAATCGCAGCTAGCGACGAGGCCGTTACGCGACCATCGATCGTCTTCGCTAGTTGGTACAAAGCGACACACGATAGGAGCAAAATGCCATAAGAAATCGCCCGGTAATAGATGGGATGGAAGGCGAATGCCTCGAACATCGCCACATAGACGGCCGAGCCCATCGGGCGGTAAACAGTCGTGAACGGAAAAAGGTTGGCTAACAGCAACCGGCCGATCGGTTCGCTTGCGCCGAACCTTAGGTTCATCAAGTCGTCTTCGCTCAATGAGATGAATAGGCCGTCGTTGCCCAACCCAAATAACAGAGCTAGAACCGAAAGAGCGCAGAAGACGCACGTCCGCCGCTCCGCTGATGCGGCGAGATTTTTTGGAAGCATCGGATTTTCCTAACAGCGGGTGCGGATTTTCGGGCGCACCGTGGGAGAGACGCGGCGGGTACTGTTAGCAACGCAGGCGCCATTCCAATGGTCCGTAGTGGAAGTCAGGCCGGAAGTTTGCTGTAATGCCCTTTGTTCGCTTGAGGTATTGCCATGAAGCGCATCGTCATCACCGTACTCTTCTCCGCCCTGCTTGTTGTCGGATGGGTGGCGCAGACGCCCTCGTCCACGGCTGCCGCTACCGGCATCAGCGGCCAGGGGAACATGAAGTTCCGCGTGCTGTATACGTCGGCGATTCTGCCGGCTGAGGCGCAGGCCGTGCTGAAGGATGCGCATGGCGGTTTCGCGGTCGACCGGCGCCCCGGGAAGGGCGAGACGTATTTCGGTTTGCCCGGCGCGGGCATCTTGCAGATCAGCGCCGACCTCAAGACGGTCAAGCTGCTCAACACCGATGCCGACATGGCCAAGCAGAACTTGCACAACGCGCAGATCTGGGAAGCGTCGAACGGGCAACACTACTTGTCATTCCCTGGCAACGGCGCCGCGAAGATCTATACCACGACGCTCGACGGCAAGTTAGTCAACACGCTGGACGCGCCCGCGGGCGGCACGGACCTCGGTCTGCCCCTTGCGACGGACTACTTCAAGGGCGGCGGCAACTTTGTGCCGACCGACGTGGAATATCTGGACGGGCTGTTCTATATCACGACCGGCTACTCCAACCTCGATGCCGTTCTCACGGCGCGCGTGGACGTCACCAACAGCGGCGTCAACACCGCCTGGCACGATCTATCGTTCGGCGGACGCGGCACGGGTCCGGGCCAACTTGGTACCGGTCACGGCGTGTCGATCAAGGACGGCACGAAGCTCATCGAAGTGACCGATCGTCTCAACGCGGAGATCGACCGCTACACGCGCTACGGCCAATACATCTCGACGTTGAACACTCCGCTCGGCTCCATGCCGTGCGATATCGACTACGACGGCAACTACGTCGTCTCCGGCATTCTGCGGGGTCCCGATCGCGCCAAGGGCGCGCCGATCTATATTTACGAGAACGACGAGTTGATCTCGACCGTGATGCCCAAGGAAGATCTGGGGCTAGAGAACTTCACGCACATCCACAATGCGACGATGCGCCATGTAGACGGCAAAGCTTATCTGATCGTCCAGGCCTGGAACCCGGGGGATTTCGCCATTCTTGAACAGGTCACGAACTAACGGACCGCAACGCTTCGTGATCAGCGCTGCGAATTATCGAAATCGACGCCGACGGATAGCGGTCCCCTTTTCGCCGGTTTCCGCACCTTACCGCGATCGCGGCTGATCAACGCTTGTTCGCGTTCTTCCTCCTCTTCTCGCTCGGTCTTCGGCCGAGGAGTCCTCGACATTTCGTCGGGCTCAGGGGTAATGTTGTGGGATTTTTCGAACTTTTTCGTAGCCATGCCTCCTAGATCGTCCGCCGTTCGAAATTGTTTCTGATTGTCGGCGGTCGGACGGGCGCTACCAGCGTTGTGCCTGCGCAGGCGCCGCTTGGGGATCGGGCTCCATCAAAGCTAAGTCTTGGTCGAAGACGAGCTTCCCAGCGGCGTTCACGTCGCGGACTTGCAAACGGCCGGAACGAGTGGCCGCGAGAAGACGTCCGTTGATATCCCAGTCGGCCCATTGAAGATCGTCGAGGATGGTGACGTCGTCAGGAGATTCGAGCGAGTAACGGACGCGCAATCCGTCGACCGCCTGCGCCACGCCGAATTCTCCACCGGCCCAACCGAGGCTCTCAACGCAGAGGGTTAATGGACCATGTGGTTGGGGCTTGCGCATGCGTGCGTTGCGGCGCTGGTCCCAATGGTCATCGGGGTGGCGCGGGGGCGAGTCCGGGGCTTCTTGCCAGCCGCGGCGGCGTTCATTGGCAAACTGTGCGGCGGGAATGGAGCGAAGGCCGTAAGGAATGGGAAGCTCGGCGGCATCGGGGCTTTCGCGATTGCGGTCCGAGGTGAAGTAGTAACCGCGCGTCCAGGTACCGCAAGTGGCGAAAGCGTGCAGCGCGGTGAGCCAGGGGAGCTTCGAGACGGCGACATAGGCTTCGCCGTGCTGCCAGTCGGCGGTGGGCTTGTGGGCGAAGTAACAGAGATAGCGTCCGTCGGGAGAGAGGTCAGAACGGCGGGGGAAGAGGCGTCCGCGCAGCCAAGCGCCTGATTCGTAGGTAAGGGAGCGCAGGTCCCAGCGGCCGACGTGGGACCAAAGGGACGGGCCGCGGCGGAACACGGCAACGATAGGGGCGTCGGCTGCAGGGATGCAGTAGAGGCGAGGAGGAGTCACTCGCTCGTATGGTAATCCCGTCACGCGGGCCGCGGCGGCGGGCAGGCTAGATCGGCGCTTCTTCTTTGGTGAGCAGGGCGCTGAGGTAGAGCATCGCCTTCTCCCGCGTCGGCTGCGCTTCGGTTAGCGCAAGCGTGGTCTTGAGGACGTCGCGGCGGCTGATCTGGCCTAGGAGCGCCCTGTCGGGGGCGAGCACGGGAAGGCGGCGGAGCCACGTTTCGTCGAAGATTTGAACGATGCTCAGCAACTGCTCTTCCGCGCTCACCGTGCGGGCGGATAGGTCCATGATGTCCCGGACGAGAGGCCGATTGTCGGAGTCGATGACTTGGAGAGAGCCTCCCCGGCGGAGCACTTGAGCGGCCTTGAGGACATCGCGGCGGCTGACTTGCCCGATTAAAATTCCATCCTGGATAACCGGCAGCCGGCGCAGGACCGTCTTCAAAAAGATCTCCACCATCGAGTTGAAGTCGGTGTCTTCGTCGATGAGCCGCTCGCTGGTGGGATCCATGTGCGCCGCGACCGTGCCGACGGGGCGCTGTTCGTAGATCGCGTCGAGCAGCATGCGCATACTTGTCTTTTCGGAGAACGAACCGAGATAGCATCCGACCTCGTCCACGACGGGCGCACCGGAAACGCGATGGTG
>CAMPKL010000401.1 GCA_946887065.1 uncultured Bryobacterales bacterium | reverse complement strand
GTTCCCATTCTGCCCGTCCTCAGCCATGTATACGGGGACCGGGCGGAAGAAATTCATTCGCCGGGAAGGTTTTCTTGCCAGGGGCCTGACGCACGGCGCTGGCGGCCGTTTGGACAACATGTGTCCCGTGCACAGCTACCGTGCCGGCACTTTAAAGGACCATCTCCCACAATTCTGGATACCTGGCGATGGCGCCGAAGTCGTCGGTCTCCAGCGTCGCCTGGTAACCGTGGAGCGGGGAAGCGTAATCGTATGAATTCATTCCAATGCGGCGATAGTTCTGCCTCAAGGGCTTCACTGTCCAATCCTCCGTGTCCAGCCAGACTGCAGTCGACTCGGCTTCATCGCCGATGTTGAGGCGCAGCCTATGGATGGCGATCGTGTTGGTTGCCGGAGTAAAGCCGAGATCGATGTCCTCCGCACCCGCTAAGTCTTCTCGGATGCTTCCGTTGATGCGCCAGCATCCAGCGCCATCCCGGTCCACAAAAAGCTGAATTTGACGCGTGCCGACCCAGCCGGTGACCAACGCCTGCAAGCTACGCCAACGGCTATCGCAGACGAGGTTGTAGCCAAGGTTCGCAGCACACCCATCCGATTTGAATACAGCGGAACCCTCAATGTTCCACGTGTCGCCCGTTTCGCTATAACGACAGGCGTCGTGTCCCGCCTGATCCAACCGCTCCCAAAGAACAGTGTGCATTGCGGAACGGGCAGGGCATCAAGGCCGCTCAGTACGGCCAACGGAACGGGGAATCGGTGCTTTGTCCGCTCAGCGTATCAGGCGAAAGCCATCAAAAGCCGAGTCACGCTTTGGCGAAATATGGCGGAGAGGGAGGGCGACGGGACCGCGCCCGCGCCGAGGTAAGTGAGCCAGACGCCGGCGCCAGCCGGGGCCGTCGTCGGCGTGCCGCCGCAGTATACGGCCGCACAAGCGGCAACGGGTAATACAGCCTACGACGCAAACTGCGCGGTCTGCCACGGCAACACGATGACGAACGGCACGTTCGCCGCTCCGTTGGCCGGCGAATACTTTAAGACTCAATGGGCAGGCAAGACGGTTGGAGACTTTTTAACAAGGCCAAGACGATGCCGGAGACGGCTAGAGCCTGACCTTCTCTTGCTGCTCAAGGAAAAGCGATGTCGCTCTACTCTAGCCGGAGCGTTTCTATAGGACGCAACTCAGCGGCGCGCCGGGCCGGGAGATAGCTGGCAGCCAGCGCCGCGATCACTAGAATGGCCGCGGCGCCAGTGAACGTGGCTATATCGACGGGCGCCACGCCGAACAACATTGAGGACATTAGCCGCGAGAGGCCGGCCGCAGCCGCCAGGCCCAAGCAGACGCCGATCGCCGCGACAACCAAACCACTAGTCAGGAACATGCGCTCGATATGCCGCGGCTGGGCGCCGAGCGCTACCCGGATCCCGATTTCCTTGCGGCGCTGCGAAACTGCGTAGGCGATCACGCCGTAAATGCCGACAACGGCAAGTCCAAGAGCCATGGCGCCGGCGATCGCCAGCATCGTAAGCGCAAACCGAGTCTGCCCCATGGATCGATCAAAGAGACTCCGAAGCGTCTGCACGTCGAAGAGCGGAAGGTCGCTCTGAACCGACCAGATCGCCTGGCGGGCTTCGCTGAGAAAACTCTCCGTCGCGGCCCGATCCGTGCGGATCACGAAAGTTCCCAGGCGGCTGATGCGCCAGGCGTCGACTGTGAAATCACCGACCATCGCCGGCCAATAGACCATGGTGGGCGCGGCTTCATAGAGGCCGCGATGATGGACGTCGCCTGCCACGCCGATCACTTCACGCCACGGACCGGATCCGGTCTTGCCGGGGCGAATCCGCTTTCCCACGGCGCTCGCGGCGCTGCCCCAAATTTCGCGCGCCATATTCTCGGAGACCAACACTACGTGACGTTTGTCATAGATATCGGACCAGACGAAATCCCGTCCTGCCAGTAAAGGAATGCCCAATGTGCCGAGGTAGTTAGGACTGACGAAGCGATAGCGCCGGAGGGGCACGTCGCTATCCGGATCGTTGGCTTTGAACTCGGCCGAAACAAAGTTGCCGGGATTTCGCCCGCCCAGCGGCACGGAATCGCCGAATGCCACCGACGTCACGCCGGGAATCGCGGCCAGCCGATCGATCATCTCGTTTTGCATTTGCACGACGCGCTCCGCCTCGGGGACTTGATCCTCGGGAAGCGAGATGCTCAACAACTGGACCTGCCCGGGATTCGTAAAGCCCGGATCGAGGCCATGGAGAGCCGCGAAGGTTCGGATCATCAACCCGGAGGCCACCAACAGCACGACTCCAAGCGCCAACTGCAAAACAACCAGGACATTGCGGCCCCACAACCGCTCGCGGCTATGCGTCAAAGCGCGTCCGCCGGCTCGAAGTGAGCCCTGGACCGCGGATCGGGCGTAACGCCACACTGGCGCCATGCCGAACAAGATCCCTGCCAGCATCGAAAGGGCGAGCGTGAAGGCTGCTACAACACCATTTATGCCGATTTGGTCCAATCGCGGCAACGGCGGCTGGCTCGCGACTAGGAATTGAAGGGCGGCGTAGGCCAACCCAAGTCCGACGATGCCGCCGAACAACCCGAGAAGCAGACTATCCAGGATCATCTCGCGGGCGATCCTCGTCCACCCCGAGCCCAGGGCCGCGCGAACGGCAAAGTCCTGTAGCCGGCCCTCGGCGCGCACTAACAACAGGTTCGCGATGTTGGCGCAGGCGATCAGAAACACCAACCCGACCGTTCCCATCAACACCTGCAACGTCGCACTAAGGTCCCCGACAACCTGAGAGATCAGCGGTTCGATTAGAGGAGGGTTGGCAGCGCCGCTGCGGATTCGGCCCTCGGCTTCCCAGACGCCGAGAATACGAGACAAATCGGCCCTGGCTTGCTCGACGGTGACGCCCTGTTTGAGCCGTCCGATGCACTGATAGGCCCAGTTGCGCTCGCTGTAGTCGAAACGTTCGGGAAAAATCAGGAGACCATCGGAATTGGGAAACCGGAATGCGTCCGGCATGACGCCCACGATTACTCGCGGCCGGGAATCCACCTGAAGATGCTGACCGATTACGGACCGGTCGCCGGCGAGACGAGTCAGCCAGTAGCGATGGGAAAGAATGACCGGGTCATCCGAGCTGAGAGAATCGTCGTCATCCGAAAACCAGCGTCCAAGCGCCGGCTGGACACCCAAGGCGTCGAGCGTGCCTGCCGTCACGCGCACGACATCAAACTGCTCAGGATCTCCGATCCCTGTCACCGTCACCGTGCTGTTCGACCAGGCGCCTAAGTGTTCGTAGACTTCCGACTGCTCCTTATACGCCTGATAGATCTCGGGGCTGATGCTGGTGTTGTCCCAGGCTGCCACAAGCAAGTCGGGATTGGGATAAGGAAGCGGTTTGAGGAGGACGCCATATACGACGCTGAACATCGCTGCGTTCGCCCCGATGCCCAAAGCCAGTGTGACGACTGCTACCGCTGTGAACAGCGGCCGACGCCGCATGCCGCGCAAGGCGAAGCGGAGATCGCGCCAGACGTTCTCCAAACACGGGATACCCCGCATGTCCCGGTGTTGTTCGCGCAGCGAGGCAATGCCGCCAAACTGCACCCGCGCGGCGCGACGGGCTTCGTCAGGCGCCAGGCCGCGCTTTCGAAGGTCATCTTCGAGCAGCGAGAGGTGGGTTTCCAACTCGGATGCGAGCTCGCGGTCCATTTCCACGGAACGGAATAGCGCGAGAATCCGACGCCACATCATGGCCTCCTTGGCGATAGTTCCAGCAATCGTCCGATGGTTCCCGCGATGCGTTCCCACTTCTCGGTTTCCGCGGCGAGTTGCTTTCGGCCGGCCTTCGAAATCGAGTAGAACTTGGCCTTTCGGTTGTTTTCGGAGACGCCCCACTCGTCCAGGATCCAGCCTTTTTGGACCAAGCGAATAAGGCAAAGGTAGATGGTGCCCTGGTTGATCAGCAGCGATTCCTCACTCACCTGCTCAATGCGGCGGGCGATACCGTAGCCGTGCATTGGTCCCATTGCTCCCAATGTCTTGAGGACCATTAAATCCAGGGTTCCCTGAAGGATTTGTGATTTGTCTCCGGCCATGGCGTCCTGTGGGATGTCAAGAGGAGAATAGCGGCGGCTCCTGTGGGCTGTCAAGAGGAATGTTTACGTTAAGAATGGGAGCGCTTGGGCTGAGAACTCCGCGAGCACGAGTCACGGGCCACAAGCCGATTTGCCGGAAGACGCCCCGCTTCGACGTTTAGCAGGTAAACCGTGAAGGCGGCTCTGACCGCCAGCAGGCTCTGAAATAAATCATGGCGGAGAGGGAGGGATTCGAACCCTCGGTAGAGTTTCCCCTACACACGCTTT
>CAMPKL010000400.1 GCA_946887065.1 uncultured Bryobacterales bacterium | reverse complement strand
GGCCCGACTTGCGCGGCCTCCCGGACCCTGTCGGCGCCGCGGAGCCTTCAGCCCGCCAGTCGGACGCGGTCTGCGGCGTTCGTCGAGCACGATCTCCGTGGCCTGGCCTAAATCGTCCAAGAACATCTGTTCCATTTCATTGGCAATTCCCTCGTCTTCGATGATCGCGTCCAACTCGCAATTGCCGAGCCAACTGGTGATGTTCAAGTTCGTCGAGCCGACACGACCCCATCTGCCGTCGGCGACGCCTGTCTTGGCGTGCAGCATGGGACCGTTCCACTCGTAGATGCGCACGTTGGCTTCGAGCAGGGGCCGGTAGCCCGCACGCATGAAGGGCGTCATGATGGGCACATCGTTCTCCCCCGGCAGCAGCAAGCGGACATCGACGCCGTCTTTCGCCGCCGCACGCAACGCCTGTACATAGGTCGTCGTGCCTGAGAAGTAAGCGTCGGTCAACCATAAGCGCTCACGGGCGAGAGCGGCGACGAGTTGATCAATCCGCAACATTCCCGCAGTGTTGGGAACGCTAGCGACGATTCTCATGGCCACGTCGCCCGCGGGCACGACTGGCCGCGGCGCTGGGCTATCGTCCTTCGGATATGGGGCGCCGGTCATTTCCCAGGTCTGTTCGAAGGCCCGTTCGACGTCGGCGACGATGGGACCTTGCACTTCGACGCCGGTATCGCGCCAGGGGCCGATGCGTTTGCGCGGATTGCCTTCCCATATTGCTCCGACGCAGAGTCCCATGACGAAGGCGGTCTCGCCGTCAACGGAAATCATTTTGCGGTGATCCCGCGACATCCAGCCGAAAGGGCTATCCAGCCGGGGGGGATTGAAGCAGCGGACATGAACGCCCGCCTCGCGCAGACGATTCCAAAAGCGGCGCGAGGACTTGCCCAGGCAACCCAGCCAATCGTAAATCAGCCTCACCTGGACGCCATGCCGTGCGCGTTCGATTAACGCGTCGGCAAACACCCTGCCCGTTAAATCGTCGCAGACAATGTAGTTTTCGAAGAGAATCGTGCGCTTGGCCGAAGCGATCGCCTCAAGCCAGCGCGGGTAGTTCTCCGCGGCATCCCGCAATATCCGGACCCGATTGCCCAAAACCAGGGGCGCGCCGGATGCGCGGGCGAATGCTTGTCCCGCAAGCTCGCGAACCAAAAGGGGCCGGTTGTGTCCTCCCCATGCTTGAGCTGCGCTCACAAAAAACTTCCCTGACCGCTTAGGATAAGTGATTTCAGTTTTTTGCTTATTAGGGGTGAACCGGTTAGTCTACTTGTAACCATGAAGACGCAATTGCGAGAAACCACGCTGAACTTGCTGCGCGTTGCGACCGGAGTACTTTACGTTCCCCACGGATGCCAGAAGCTTTTCGGCGAACAACCGCCGGACTTTGCCACCTTATACGGGTGGGCCGGTCTGCTTGAACTGATCGGCGGCTCGATGATCATCCTCGGCCTCTTCACGCGTCCCGTCGCATTTGAGCTATCGGGACAGATGGCGGTCGCCTATTGGATGGCTCACGCTCCGCGCGGGCCGTGGCCGATACAAAACGGCGGGGAGCTCGCGGTGCTATTCTGCTTCGTCTATTTGTTCCTGTTCGCCAACGGAGGCGGCAGTTTCTCACTGGACGGACTTCGAGGACGAGGCAAGGCTTAGACCGAGGCAATAGAGCGCGCCTCACCGTCTTTGGCCCCCGGCGTGCTACGGCTTCGAGGCGGGTCGCTATTCCCATCGAACTGGAAACGCTTTCGATTGTCTCAGGATCACCGAGACAATGAGAGTCTCAACACGTTGGATCAGTACGCTCGCTTTGTGTCTGCTACCCTTGTCCCTATTTGCGGACACGATGGAGACCGTTTATTTCCGGGCCAATTTGGACCCCCAAAACGAGGTTCCTCCCATAACGGCGGCCGGTAACGAAGCCATAGCGACCATCACCTTTCACATTCGCCGCGACGAAATGGGAGAGATTGTCTCCGCAGTCGCGGACTTCTCCGTCGACTACGAGGTACCGGCCGTGACGACGGCGAGCGGGCTTCACATCCACGCAGGCGCGGCCGGCGCCAATGGTCCGATCCGGTTCGATACCGGGCTCACCAGCGGCAATACGCTTCAGCTGGCCAGCGGCTCAGGCAATGTATTCCGTCAGGTAGAGATCGACAGCGCCGAAGAGATCACCGCGCTGGAAGCTCTTCTCGCTGATCCCTCGGCGTTCTACGTCAACCTGCACACGCCGCAGAACCCGGGCGGGTTTATTCGAGGTCAGCTCATGCGCATGGAGCGTGTGGTGTTACGGACCGACTTGAGTCCGGAAAATGAAGTGCCTCCCATTGCGGGCCTAGACGCCGACGGCAGCGCCACCGCGGAAGTCGTATTCACGCGCGATGCGAACGGCGTCATCGACACGGCGATGGTGCGGTATGACGTCGACTACGACTTTCCCGGCGCGGTCACGCTCACGGGCCTGCATATCCACCCCGGCGCGGCCGGAACGAACGGCCCCGCGCGGCTGAACACGCCGCTGACGTCCACGAACACGGTGGTCGACAGTGACGGCGAGGGAAATCTGAGCTACGTCGTCGATGTCACTTCGGATAACGATATGAGTGCGCTCAACGGCCTGCTCAGCAATCCGTCCGGCGCTTACCTCAATCTGCACACGACGGATAACCCCGGCGGCGCTATTCGCGGACAGCTACAGCGCACAACCGAAATCAGCTATCACTTCACCATCGAACCGTCTAATCAAGTTCCGCCCGTCTCGGTGAATGCTACCGGCTTAGCCAAAGTGAGCATCTTCGCGACACGGGACGACGAGGGCGAGATTACCTCCGGTACGGTTGTGTTGGATACGAGCTATTCCTATCCCGGCGCGGTGACGATCCAAGGCTTCCACATTCACGAAGGTGCGGAAGGCGCTAACGGCCCGGTTGTTTTAGACAGCGGCATCACCGTAGCTGAGCCCGTTGTGGATGCCGACGGTACCGGTAATCTTCACTATCGAATCAACGTAGGGCCTGACGATCAGGATGCTCTCGATGCCCTAAAAGGGCTGCTTGATTCCCCCGAAGACTATTACCTCAATTTGCACACGCCGGTTCATCCCGACGGCTCCCTCCGCGCTCAACTGGGCGGAGCTGCCGAGGAGCCGGAAGTCTTCGAGGATGGCGTGGTTAGCGCGACCTTCGCGGAAGGCGTGAACGTTGCGTCGCCAGGCTCGCTGATCTCCATTTTCGGCACTGGTTTGTCTCAAGCAACCGGCGGAGCCGTCGTCACCAACAACGAGTTGACAACAAACATTGCCGGTACGGAAGTCCGCATCGGCGGAGTGATCGCGCCTCTCCTCTACGTGAGTCCGACTCAGATCAATGCTCAAGTACCTTTCGAAGTTGCTCCGGGCGATGACGTAGAAGTGGTGGTGTCCACGCCGGGCGGCACGAGTGCCGAGCGGACGATTACGGTGTCGCCCTCGGCGCCGGCCGTATTCGCGGTGGTGAAAGGTTCCGACTTTTCGCTTATCGGTCCCACCAACACGGTGGCGCCGGGTCAGCCGGTTTCCGTCTTCGTCACGGGGCTAGGCGCCGGCGATCCGGAAGTGGAAACGGGACAGCTTCCTCTTGTTGATCCTCTTTCCATGACCGCGGTAATACCCGTCGCGACAATCGCTAACATGCCCGCCGAGGTAGCGGCGTCCGTATTCGCCCCCAACCTTGTGGGCGTATATCAATTAAATATCATCGTCCCGGCTTCGGCGCCGACCGGCGCCCAACAACTTGGATTTACGATTGACGGCGTTCAATCCAACGCCGTGCCGATCAATATCCAATAGCCGCCCTGGAAAAAGCTGACCCGGCGACGCAGCCGGGTCAGCATTTCTGGGTTTTTACAACCGTATCGTCATCGAACTGGTACTCTCGATCCCGGCAGACGCGCTACCAGGGGTGCGTGTTTTGCCTATTCGAGGGCCTCGCCGCCCGCAGGGCGAGCCTCTATTTAGGGCAGCGTCTCTGCACCTCAAAGAAGGGTTCGATGAAACGACTTACGAGTTGGCTAGTATTTTTCGCACTATGTGCCGTCCCGGTTTCTCTCAGTGCGGATACGCTGGAAACCGTTTATTTTCGCGGCAATATGAGCCCGGCCAAGGAAATCCCAGCCGTAACGAACGAGTCGGCGGCCGCGACCGGCAAGGCGACCATCGCCGTCCATGCCCGGCGGGCTGACGACGGAACGCTTCTCTCCGCCGTCGTCGATTTCGATGTCGATTACAACTTTCCTGTACCGGTAACAGTGCGCGGCCTGCATATACACGAAGGAGCCGCCGACGCGAATGGCCCAGTTCGCATCGATACCGGTTTGAGCGGAACCAACACCTTGGAAG
>CAMPKL010000399.1 GCA_946887065.1 uncultured Bryobacterales bacterium | reverse complement strand
CTGCGGTCCTGCGCCGGCTGCCACGGCCCCGACGGCAGCGGCGGACGCGGTCCGAATCTGGTTCAGCGGCGCAATTGGCACCCTCTTACGGATGAGGCGATTTTCAGCACCGTGCGCAACGGCCTGCCCGGCGCGGACATGCCGCCGACAAATCTCTCCGACGAGGAGACTTGGCAGTTGGTCGCATTCATCCACGCCCTCATCGGACCCGCAGCTGAGAATCCGGCGGCGGGCGACGTGGCGGCCGGCGACGCCGTCTTTTGGGGCTCGAAGGCGGGCTGTTCCAATTGCCACGCCATCCGCGGCAAGGGCGGGAAAATCGGTCCGGACCTCACCAACATCGGCGGCCTGCGGCCTTTAGCCGTCATCAAGAAGGCCATCGTCGATCCGTCCGACGAACTCTACTACCTCGGCAACGAGTCGGTAACCGCCAAGCTAAAAAACGGCGAAACCGTTCGGGGCGTCGCCAAGAATCGCGACGTCTACTCGATTCAAATCATCGACCGCAGCGGCAAGTTGCACCTGCTGGCGATGAATGACATCGCCGAATTGGAAATCTTGCAGCGCTCCCCGATGCCCGGCGACTACGCCGAACGGCTGTCCGCCCAAGAGCTCGAGAACTTGCTCGCCTTCCTCGCCCGCCAGACCCTGCGCCCCGCCGGCCCGGAGGCCAAGTAATGCGTTTTATCTTTATGGCCCTCGCCCTCAGTACCGCACTGTCGGCCCAAGTCGCTTACGAAGACATTCTGAAAAGTCCCGGCAGCGACTGGCTCACCTACGCCGGCAGCTACAACGGTTGGAGACATAGCCCTAACACCCAAATCACGCCGGAGAATGCAGGCAGCCTCGTGCCCAAGTGGGTCTACCGCGTGCCCAACGCTCGCGGCCTGCAGACCTCTCCGCTGGCCTACGAGGGCGTTCTCTACGTCACCAACACCAATTCCGTATACGCCTTAGACGCCCGTAGCGGGCGGCTGATTTGGAGTTACGCCGACTCCCGCCCCAAGCGGCAATCCCCCAACCGCGGCGCAGCCATCCTGGGCGATAAGGTCTACTTCATCACCAGCGATAACTACCTCACTGCGCTCGACCGCAATACCGGCGCGGTCATCTTCAGCAAACAATACGCCCGCCTAGAAGACGGCGTCTCGTCGTCTTCGGCCCCGCTGGCCGTCAAAGACAAGATCATCGTCGGCAGTTCGGGCGGCGACAGCGGAGTCCGCGGCTTCCTGGCCGCGCTCGACGCCGAGACCGGCGAAGAAGTCTGGCGCACCTACAACATTCCCGCTCGCGGCGAGCCCGGTTCAGAAACCTGGGGCGATCTGATCGAATGGGGTGGCGGAGCCACTTGGCTCTCCGGCACCTTTGATGCCGAACTCAACACGCTTTACTGGACTACCGGCAACGCCTGGCCCGATTTCAACGGCAAAGTCCGCCCCGGCGACAATCTCTACACCAGTTCGCTGCTGGCTCTGGACGTCGACACGGGAAAGATGAAGTGGCACTTTCAGTTTACGCCGCATGATACTCATGACTGGGATGCTCAGAGTTGGCCAATGCTCGTCGACTTGGACTGGAAAGGCTCCCCCCGCAAGCTTGTGCTGCACGCCAACCGCAACGGATTCTTCTACGTCCTGGATCGCGTCACTGGCGAATTTCTGAGCGGCACGCAGCTGACCGACAACGTCACCTGGGCTAGCGGCATCGATGCCAAAGGACGCCCCATCCTGGTCGAAGGCAAAGATCCCACCCTGGAGGGCAACTGGGTTTGTCCCAGCGTCAAGGGCGCCACCAACTGGATGGGTCAAACCTTCCATCCGGAGACGGGCCTGATTTACATCCTCACGCTGGAGCAGTGCGGTTGGTTCAATCTCTCTGAGCAAGAGCCCGTGCCGATGAAAAACTTCCCCGGCGGCGGCGCTACCGAGGAGGGCGGTCAGGTCATCCTCCGCGCCATTGATCCCAAGACCGGCAAGCGAGCCTGGGAATATCCAATGACAGGCTACGGGCGCATGTGGACCGGCACGGTCTCGACCTCCACGGGCGTGATCATCACCGGCGACGACGCGGGTCAGCTTGCCGCCATTGACGCCAAGTTGGGCCGGCACCTGTGGAACTTCAATCTTGGTGAGAATCTAACCGCCTCGCCGATCATTTACGAGGTCGACGGCAAGGCGCGCATCGCCATTGCCTCTGCGACTGCGATATTCTCCTTTGGCCTGTTCGAACCGGCCCAGCCAGTCGAACAGCCGACCATCATCAAACGCCAGTAATTTATGCCGCGGTTCCCTTCTCTACTGATAGCGGCGCTGGTGGCGGCGTCGGCGGCCTGCGGGCCAACGGTCATCGAACACCACGAGGTCGTCCCCGAGCGCTACGCATTCCGGCCGCACCCCGCCAACCCCCACTACTTCGAGTACGCGGGTAAGCCGACGGTACTGGTGACTTCGGGTGAACACTACGGCGCTTTGATGAATCTCGACTTCGATTACGTGAAGTATTTCGACGAACTGCAGTCCAAGGGCCTCAATCACACTCGCGTTTTCGCGGCTACCTATCGCGAGGTTCCCGGCGATTTCGGCATTACCAGCAACACTCTCGCGCCGGCGTCCGATCGCTTCATCGCTCCCTGGCCTCGCAGCGACCGGCCCGGCGCGCGCGACGGGCTCAACAAGTTCGACCTCACCAAGTGGAATCCGGACTATTTCGATCGGCTCAAAAAGCTGTTGGCCGAAGCCGAGTCGCGCGCCATTATCGTCGAGTTGGTGCTGTTCTGCCCCTATTACAACGACTCGATGTGGGAAGTCAGTCCGCTGAATGTCGCCAACAACATCAACGGCGTCGGCGACGTTTCGCGTGAGCAGGCGCTCACCATGACGTCGGCGGACTTAATCGCTGCGCAAGAGGCGGTGGCCCAGAAGACCGTTCTAGAGTTGCGGGACGTCCTCAACGTCTACTTTGAAATCTGCAATGAGCCCTACGCGCTCGATCTCGTTTCCAAGGATTGGCAACGCAACATGGCGGCCGTCGTCGCCGAAGCGGACGCATTGTCTGCCGCTCGGCACATCATCTCCGAGAATTACGCCAACGGCTCCGCCGCCATCGTCAATCACAATCCGCTCGTCTCGCTTTATAACTTCCACTACTCCCGGCCGCCCGAAAGCGTGGGGATGAACTACGAACTCGACCTGGCCATCGGAAACAACGAAACCGGCTTCGACGGAAGCGCAGACTCCACGTACCGCATCCAAGGCTGGGACTTTCTGTTCGCCGGCGGCGCGCTCTACAACAACCTCGACTACTCGTTCGCGGTCGGACACGAGTCCGGCGATCTCAACTTCGAGGGTAAATCGCCCGGCGGCGGCCGCGCGGCGCTTCGCACCCAACTCGGACATCTCCGACGTTTCTTTGAGGATCTGCCGTTTATCGAAATGGCGCCCGACTCAGCAGCCATGACCTCGGCTCCCATCGATGCCTCGGCGCGAGTTTTCTCAGCCCCAGGCAATACCTACGCGCTCTATCTGCATCGCGGCCGCGTCGATCCTAACGCCAAACCTCGCTATGTCGTCGATTCTGAATCGGCGCCGTCGTCCCTGGGACTTGAGCTTCCAGCCGGACGCTATTCGCTTACCTGGACTGACCCCAAAACCGGCGCTGCGTTCCACGAATCCCAGTTGGACCATCCAGGCGGCACAGCGCGGATGGACTCTCCGGCCTACTCCGAAGACGTCGCGCTCGTCATTGCAGCGCTCTAAAAAAGGTCGTCTTCCGTCCGGCCGCTAAAGTGCAACGCCTTGCTAAGTTCCCGCAGCGAGACCTGCAGATTGGTTCCGTCCGATGAGGACACGACTTCCAATCCCACCGAGAAAAGCAAGCCCTCCGCCCGGCAGTGCCGCACTTCACATTGCAGGCTCCTGCCCGGAGCACGCACAGTCACTGCATCCCCGACCTCGAAAGACTCAGCGCAACAGATTCCTAAGCCGTGCGCCGACACGTCTCTAACCCACGCATCTGTTGCGATGCGCCTTGTCGCGTCATCTGTCTTCGAGATTCTGACGTCAAAAGCGGCTTCGAAACGGTGGGTCCGGCGGCGTTCGGCAACGTCGAACGCGTGAGTGACGGCGCTTCCTGTCGTCTTGGGCTTGAATCGATCAGCCATTTCGCGCTTGATCTCCTATGGCAACCGCTGGAGCCTGCGCGCTCTGCGCCGTCTCCAGGTCGATACGCTCCGCTAGCCTCAGCATCTCAGCCGCGAGCGCGGAGTCTTGCTCAATCAGGCCGCCCTGCCAACTGGCCCGTCGCACGGCCGCATAGTCGTTCGGCAATGCAGCCCAGATGGGCGCTTCCACTACACGCTCCACGTCGGCGGGGTCCAGAGAACCCC
>CAMPKL010000398.1 GCA_946887065.1 uncultured Bryobacterales bacterium | reverse complement strand
CAGCGTCTGCTCGATGCAGACGTTTCGCACGCCCAATTCCAGCCGGGAGACCACTGCGCCGCCCTGCGGCGCCTAATTCGAACAACTCTAACCTCATCGAGGCGACTTATCATGGCCCTACAAGCGAGTCCATTGACCGCGCCCCTTCGTCTGTCGGCGCAACCCGCCACGAAGCAGCGTTACTGGGTAATTGTGTTTGCGGTCACCTTGGCGATCCTCGCCTATATTGACCGCGTCGCGATTTCCTACGCCGCGCCGCTCATCTCCAGCGACCTTGGCCTTAGCCGGTCGGAGATGGGCGCAATTTTCTCCGCGTTCGCCCTCGCCTATGCGCTGTTTGAAATTCCGGGCGGATGGCTGGGCGATCGGATGGGACCTCGCCGCGTGCTGCTTCGCATCACGGTGTGGTGGTCGGTCTTCACGGCAGTCACTGGAGGCATGTGGAGCTTTGGATCGATGTTCGTCGCCCGCTTCCTTTTCGGGGCCGGCGAGGCCGGTTGCTTCCCCAACCTCACCAAGGCGTTCACCACTTGGCTGCCGCGCCAGGAACGCGTGCGCGCCCAAGGCATCACCTGGATGTTCGCTCGTTGGGGCGGCGCATTCACTCCGCCGCTCGTGCTGCTGGTTTTGAGCTTCACGACATGGCGTTGGGCGTTCGTGTTGTTCGGCGCCTTGGGGGCACTGTGGGTCACCGCGTTCGCGCTTTGGTTCCGCGACAGGCCGCGAGACAATCCGCGCGTCAACTCGGCCGAATTACAGTTGATCGGCGACGCGCAGGATGGTCGCCATGGCGACGTCCCTTGGGGGAAGTTGATTCGATCGCGGAGCGTCTGGCTGCTTTGGGCGCAATACTTTCTGCTCTCTTACCCTTGGTATTTCTACATTACCTGGTTGCCGACGTACCTCCAGAGTCCGACAGGCCGCGGACTCTCAGCCGGGGACGCCGCCCAATACGCCGTCTATCCATTGCTCTTTGGCGGCTTCGGCTCGCTTACCTGCGGATTGATTTCATCGCGCTTCGACCGCTGGACTGGCAGCATCAAGATTAGCCGCCGCCTGATCTCCTGCGCCGGTTTCGCCGGGGCTTCGGCGTTCCTGTTGTTGTCCATGCGGATTCAGGATCCGCTCTGGGCAATGGTGGCCATGGGGATGGCCAGCTTCTCGAATGACCTCGTCATGCCCTGCGCCTGGGGCTCTTGTATGGATGTGGGCGGTAAGTTCGCCGGAACGCTTTCGGGTTCCATGAACATGATGGGAAATCTAGCCGGCTTCGTCGCGCCCTTGGTCGGCGGATTCATCTTGCAATCGACCGGGGACAACTGGAACGTCCTCTTGTACCTGATGGCGGCCGTCTACTGCGGCGGAATGATCTGCTGGCCCTTCATCGATTCTTCCACGTCGCTCGATTGCGATGATGCGCGGCCGGCCGCGATGTAGCCTATGGAACTATTGGCAAGCTTCCTAGAAATCCTGCTCCACATCGACCGTCAACTGATCGAGGTGTCGCAGCAGCACCCGGCGGCCGTTTACCTGCTGCTTTTTCTGATCGTGTTCTGCGAGACGGGACTGGTTGTCTTGCCGTTCCTTCCTGGCGATTCGTTGCTTTTTGCCGTAGGCGCGCTATCGGCTGCCGGCGCGCTGCACCTGGGAGAGGCTTTTTTCCTGCTCACGGCGGCAGCTATCGCAGGCGACGGCGTGAACTACTGGATCGGCCGCCGGTTCGCGGCGCGCATTTTGATCGGCCGCTTCCGATTCGTGAATCCCAAGCACCTCGATCACACCTATCGTTTCTACGAGCGCCATGGGCGGCAAACCATCGTCCTCGCCCGCTTCGTCCCCATCGTCAGAACCTTCGCGCCGTTCGTGGCGGGCATGGGCCAAATGGACTACAGGCGATTCACAATCAGCAACGTGCTGGGCGGTACAGTCTGGGTCGGGGTCTGTATGGGCGCGGGCTTTATTTGGGGCAATCAACCCTGGGTAAAGGATAACTTTGGGCTGGTAATGGTCGGCATTGTTCTCGTCTCAGTCCTGCCGGCATTGATCCAACTCGTCTTCCGCCGCCGGGCCGCTGTTGTCGGCGTCCCTTGACTGGCGGGCGCGAACCCAGGATCTAGCGGCGTTGTAGACACGGAACGGCCTGTGGCCAACCACAGGGACAGGCGACGAGTTCGGATAGAATTGGAGTCTGTGTCAGCCGATGTACAAGCAGTAACCGAACGGGTCGTCTCCGAGCATGAGCTTCTTGACCGTGTACGGCAAGAGCTAGCCAAGGTCATCGTCGGGCAAGAGCAGCTTATCGAGCGGCTCTTCGTTGCGCTCCTATCGAACAACCACGTTCTTATCGAGGGCGTCCCAGGCCTAGCGAAGACCCTGGCGGTGACGACGCTTTCGCGAGTCATCAACGCTTCCTTTCAGCGTCTGCAGTTCACGCCCGATCTATTGCCTGCCGACTTGATCGGCACGCTGATCTATAACCCGGCCGAGAGCGCCTTCACGACCAAGAAGGGACCGATTTTCGCCAACATCGTCTTGGCGGACGAGATCAACCGCGCCCCGGCCAAAGTGCAGAGCGCCCTGCTCGAAGCGATGCAAGAGCGGCAAGTGACGATCGGCGACACGACCTTCCCGCTGCCGCAGCCGTTCATGGTGCTGGCGACGCAGAACCCCGTCGAGCAAGAGGGCACTTACTCGCTGCCCGAGGCGCAGGTCGACCGCTTTATGCTCAAGCTCAAAGTGGACTACCCCACCCGCGAGCAAGAACTAGAGATCCTGAGGCGCATGGCCAAGTCGACGCCGCAGGTCCACGTCGAGCCGCTCGTGGAACCCGCCGACATCCTGCGTCTGCGCAAGTTGTCGGACGAGATTTATATCGATCCCAAGGTCGAGGAATATATCGTCAGCGTGGTCGAGGCCACGCGCAAGCCGTCGAAGTACGGCCTGAAGCTCGATCATTTGATTCGCTACGGCGGATCGCCGCGGGCCACGATCTTCCTAGCCCTGGCCGCCAAGGCGCACGCGCTGCTCGATGGGCGCGGCTACGTGACGCCGCAAGACGTGAAGTCGATCGCCTGGGACGTGTTGCGCCACCGCGTCGTCGTCACCTACGAAGCCGAAGCCGAAGAGACCACCTCCGAAGACATCATCCGGGCGGTTCTGGACGCAGTAGAAGTTCCATGATCTCCAAGGATCTCGCCAAGAAGATCCGCCTGATTCAGATCCACTCTCGGCGGGCGGTAAACGACGTGCTCGCCGGCGAATACCACAGCGTCTTCAAAGGACGCGGCATGGAGTTCGATGAAGTGCGCGAGTACGCGCCCGGCGACGAGATCCGCTCCATCGATTGGAACGTGACGGCCCGCATGGGTAGACCGTTCATCAAGCGCTATGTCGAAGAGCGCGAGTTGACGGTTTTGCTGATCGTTGACTTATCGGCGTCGGGCGATTTCGGCAGCCGGGCGCAGCGCAAGAACGAAGTGGCGGCGGAGCTGTGCGCGCTGCTTTCGTTCTCGGCCATCCGCAATAACGATAAGGTCGGGCTAATCGCGTTCACCGATAGCGTGGAGAAATTCATTCCGCCGAAGAAAGGTTCGACGCACGTTATGCGCCTGGTGACGGACATGCTGCAGTTCAAGCCGCAGGGAAGAGGGACGAACTTGGCGGCGGCGCTGGAGTACGCGGGCCGCATCACGCATCGCAAGTCGATAATTTTTATCGTTTCCGACTTTTTGGATAGCGGCTATGAAAAGCCGCTGAAAGTCCTGTCGCGGCGGCACGACGTGGTTGCGGTGACGGTAAACGATCCGCATGAGGCGGAGCTGCCCGACGTCGGCCTGATTGAGCTGACGGACGCCGAGACGGGACAGCGCCGCATTTTTGATTCAAGTTCTCCCGCCGTGCGCAAGCGCTTCAAGGCGCTGGCGATGGAGCGCGGCAAATCGCTTGAGTCGTCTTTCCGGCAGTTGTCGATCGATCAAATACGCGTGACCGCCGGGGAAGACTATCTGCTGGATTTGATTTCATTTTTTCGCCGCAGGGAGCGACGCCTGTGAGATGCGTTGCGGCGGCAGCCCTTCTCATCGGCTTGTGGGCCTGCGGCGCCCGGCAGCCTGAAGCCGCTGAGCCGGTCGTCGTGCAGAGCTACGAGCAAGGTCCGCTGCAGCTGACCGTCTCCCTGGACCGGGTCGAGATTTCGGCGGCGGACGTGCTTGAGTTGACGATTGAAGCCGAGTATCCCGAAGATGCGCAAATTACGTTGCCCGCGCCGGGCACGGTGCTGGGCGATTTCCTGATCGAGGCGCAAGAGACAAGCCCGCCGCGATTGCTTGCAGGAAACCGGCTCAAGGTTGAGCAACGCATCACTCTGGCTCCGTCGGCGGCGGGGGAC
>CAMPKL010000397.1 GCA_946887065.1 uncultured Bryobacterales bacterium | reverse complement strand
GTATCTCGCAGAGAAGCGAGGTCAGCCGCGCTGAGGTCTAGGCTCAGGTTCACCAGGTAGCCGTGGCGCGGACCGTTGCCGAGAAACGCTGCGGGGCCTTGCGGCGCATCGGGCAGATTCACTTCTCCCAACGGCTGGCCGTTAATAGTCGCCCGCACAGAGGAGTCGGTCGCCCCGGCAGGGCCGGCAGACAGCTCAACCAAGACTTCGATCCGCGTCGGCGTCGCCGCTAGGACATCCGCAGGCAGCGAGTACGCGTATTCGGCCGCCTCGGCTCCGTCATGGTTGCCAGGCGCTATCCGCAGGGCGGTACGCCGGGGGGCGAAGTGTTCGACGCGCGGCGACATTGGCCCGTCAAACGCGCGCACGAGTAAGGGCGCGTAGTTGGCCGCGAGCCGCCGACCCGCTGCGTCGTGCAACTCGAATGCGAGCGTGCCCGCCAAACTGCGTGGTTGCGGGGCAGTCATCACGATGCTTTCCAGCGGCGCGACCTGCCCCCGAATCAGTTCGACCTGCCGCGGCGTTGAGAAGAATTCGACGGCTCCGCCTAGATCGTTCACGGCTCGCAGCGAGACTTGCAGCAGCAGCGGCTTATCACCGGCTGAGTATCCGCTGACAAACGGATGGAGAGTCAGCTTATCGCCCGGCAACGCCTCAAAGGAGGACGCGCCGTCGATACCGATGTAGTCCAAGCCCTGCAGGTCGGCTAAGGTCATGTCGGGCACGACGG
Organism: uncultured Bryobacterales bacterium; assembly: GCA_946887065.1. Next base: position 3,670 of record CAMPKL010000397.1, on the reverse strand, counting down.
CGCCGTAGCCGGTTTGGTCGGGGATGACCGCGCCCCAGACGTATCCCTGCGCAAACTCCAAGCGCCGCACGCGGTTGGTGAAGTCTCGGAAGAACTGCGGCAGAGTTTCCGGCGGTTGCGGCCCGACGGAGATCAACAGGGGCCGCGATCCTATATCGGAACCGGTCTCGGAGACTTCGATGTCGACGCCCCGCAGTTGCGAAGGTCCGCTGTAGGAGTCGTCTCCGCCTAGCGTCCACAGGCCCAGTTGATCGCTCCAGTCGTGCAGGCGGGGCTCGAAGCCGTTGGGGGAGTAGAGCAGATTGAAGCCCAAGGCCTTTATCCGTTCCAACTCTGCCCGAAGGTCTTCGTCCGAATCCCCGACCCGCTGCGGAGCCACGATGCCGCGAAAGTATGACGGCTGGCCGTTGGCGAGGATACGGCGATCGTCTTGGTCGATGGTCCGTAGACCGAATCGGGCCTCAACGATATCGGGTTCGCCGCTCGCGCCGGTGACGCGAATGGTCACGGGATAAAGACGCGGCGACTCAGGGCTCCACGTTTGAGCAGCCGCAACGGTGAGGCGGATCAAGACCTCTCCAGAACCGCCTGCTACCGTCGCGGAGGCACGTCCTTCCCCGACATCGGGGTCGGATGAGTTGAGTGCCACGCCGACCGCTCCGTCGGAACCGCGCACGGTTACGCGGGCCTCTAGGGCCCAGGAGTCGCCATCGGGCACGGCTCGGAAATCGAGCGCCGCGACATGAGTTCGCGGACGCCCTTCTAGCCAGACCGTACCGATCAGACCGCTCTGGGTCGAGTTCGCAGCATCCTCGACGCGGACGATAATCTCAGATTCGGCGCCCGGCGTGAGCAGTTCGGTCGCGTCGAACTCGGAGGGATGAAAACCTTCAGCGGCCGAGCCGGCTTTCGTGCCGTTGATCCAAATTACGGCTTCGCCGCCGACTCCTTCCATGCGCAGCCAAACCGTCGGCGCCGACCACTCGGAAGGAAGTGTGAAGGTCCTGCGATACCAGCCGACTGCCGCGGTCTCCGCGTCCCCCTCTTGCCACGGGAGCGGCGCCCGCACCGTCGATCCGAAGCGGGGCGGATCTTGCGCCCAGTTCTCCGTGAGGCCCTCATTCGCCCCATCGGCACGGAATCCCCAAACCCCATTGAGACTCAGCCAAGCGGCTCTTTTCATCGCGGGCCGCGGATGCTCCGGGCGCCACGGCGGGTCATTGTCCGGCGAGCCGCCGCAGGCGGACCAGAGTACGGTCAGGAACAGAGTGAGCGCAAGCTTCACGGAACTTCTTTGGTAGGGTAACAGCGTGGGGGCTCGATTCATCATCGCAGCCGCCGGGAGCACCGGCGCGAAGGTTGTTTGCGCTTGGCTTGCATTGGCGTCGTTGGGGCTGCAGGCGGCGCCTGCGCCGCACACGGGAGTGTCGCCGCTCATCCACGCTTTTCGCCTGCGCATCACCGAGGTCGAACAGATGAAGGACCCGTTTGCCGGCGGTCTGCAGGCGATGGCCGGATCGACTCTAGTCGACATGGCGAAGATCGACTTCATCGTGGCCGCCTCGCGCCCGATTCACCCGCGGTATGTCCATGACCAAGACCGTAAGTTCGTGCTGAGCGCCGTTCGCGGCCAACTCCATGAAGAATTGGAGTCTCACCTGCCCGCGGCCATGAATTATGTCAAGATTTCGACCGCATCGCGGCTATATGCCGGGCGCATTCGGCGACAGGAGTTGTTGTGGGGCGAACAGCGGAGTCTCGATAAACTGGAATCCATCGCCATGCGAGCTGCTGACTTCCGCACCGAGAACGTGGCGCAGATTCTGGCGGGCCGCATGCGCCCTTCGCGGGTGCTAACCGCCGAACACCTCGGCGAGTTGGGCAGCGCGGAACTGCTGGCGGAACTCGAAGCCGCCTATCGCGATGCCCGAGACCAGTTCTACGACCAGCGCAGCGCCGTTGTTTGGATCGTCTTCGCGGCTCAATTGGGCGTCAGCCTCATGATCGCCGTGCTTTACCTGCAGCGGCGTCAGCCGCAAGTCCGCATCGAACTGCGTGATCGGGCGTTGCACTGACTTCGATCGATTCGCGGTTCTGGCGCTATAGATCCAGACCGCCTATCACTAGCCTCGATACGCAGTCGTAGGGGGCCTTGTACGACGTTCTCCCTATTGCTGCGCTCGTCGCTTCCGATTGCATTATTGGGATGGTGGCCTACTCGAAGAAGCAGGAACTCGTTTTCCGCCGCATCCTGACGGCCGCGTCGATTGTCGCCGGCCTTGCCTTCATCGTCCAGGCGGCCGCTTCTTTGTGGGTGACGCACGGCATTACGGAGGTCGAGGCGATCATTGCGGCGCAAGCGACAGCTCTCAGCCGCGGCGCGGGGTTGTACTACGACCTCAACAGTTACCCGTTCACTGTCTCGCCATACGGGCCGCTGCTCTACGGGCTCGAGGCGACAGCCGCTTGGCTGGGTTTCTCGCCGATGTTGGCCGGGCGCGTGATCTCGCTGCTCGCTCTAACCGTGATTGTGTGGCTGGTCTATCGGCTCGTCGCGCTGTACTCCGAGAACCGCTACTCGCCGTGGACAGGCGCGCTGTTGGCTGCCTCCACTGCCAACCTCGTGACTTGGGGGTCGGTCGGTCAATCGGACTTATTGGCGCTCATGTTTTCGGTGGCGGCGTTGGAGCGCTATTGCACCTATCAAGTACGCGGGAACGACAGAGCGTTAATTTTGAGCGCCGTATTCATAGCCGCTTCGATCTTTACCAAGCAGACGTTCTTGGCGGCGGGCGCCGCCATCTCGCTCCTCCACCTGCTGCACAGTCCGAAGCGTGGGCTGCGCTACGTCGCCAGTCTCGGCGCCGCCGGAATAGCGATCGCGGCGACGCTAAATTGGGCGACTGCGGGCGGGTATTGGTCGAACGCGGTGCTCGCCAACCTGAACCCTTTCAGCGCCGCGAAGTTAGGCGACCAGTTGGAGTACTTCGCATTCACGGCTACTGCACTGAGCCTGTTGGCCGCTGCAGGCGCGGCAGCTCCCAAGGCAAGAAGACTGCATCCGTTCGTTATCTACCTGGGCTTCTCGGCAGTGATTTTCTTGGCGACGGCTTCGAAAATCGGTTCGGATCTCAACTATCAAACCGAGACCGTCGTCGCTTTGAGCCTGTGCGCGGGCCTTGCTCTGGAGCGGCTGCGGTTCTTCCCGTTGCTGTTTGCCGGCGACAAGGGCTGGGTCACGCTGCTGCAGATCCCGCTGCTGTTTCACGTGGTGTTGAATGGCGCAGTCACAGGCAAGGTCGCGCTGCAACGAGTCGGGCGAGACCTGGCACGCCAAGATCAATTCAACGCGCTGTCTACGCTCATTGACCCATCGAGCCGGCTGTTGTCGGTGGAGGTCGATCCGCTGCTGCAAACCGGCCGTCTGATCGAGGTTGAGCCGCTGATCTACACGCTGTTGGTGGATGCGGAAATGGCGGACCCAGAGCCCGTGCTCGATGACTTGCGCCACGGGCGGTTCGATCGGGTGTTTCTCTACGAGAACCTGCTCGACGCGAACCGGCCGGACTTAGGGTTGGAAGTGCCGAGCCTGCCGCCCGCTCACCTGCAGGCCATCGCCGAGGAATACTCGTTGGTGCAACACGTTCCAGGACCCTTAATGGACGGCGTC
>CAMPKL010000396.1 GCA_946887065.1 uncultured Bryobacterales bacterium | reverse complement strand
AACAGCCCGCGTGGTTGTGGCCGGAGCCCCACACCACGTCACCCAGCGGGGAAACGACCGCCGCCAAGTATTCCTGGACGACCGCCGAGTTCTGGGCTTCTGCTTGATGCCGAATCACGTCCACCTGATCGTCATACCAGCAACAGACAAATCGATGGGTAGAGCCATCGGCCGCGCACACTACGCCTATACCCAATCATGGCGCACGGTACACGGCCACAGCGGACACCTCTGGCAGGGACGCTACTACTCGACGCCGCTCGATGCCGATCATCTGGTAGCGGCCTTGACCTACGTTGATCTCAACCCGCTCCGTGCCCGGATTGTCGCGTCGGCGCAAGAGTACGCTTGGTCGAGCGCCAGCGCACACATTTCGGGCTGTGATCCGCACGGTATCCTCGATCTCGACTGGTGGAAAGAGTCGCGTCTAGGGGAAGATTGGGAGGCGCGGCTTTCGGTCAAGTTAGACGATGAGGTTATAGCGGAGTTGCGCGACGCTACGCGCAGCGGCCAGCCTCCGTGGAAGGTAGCCGTGGACAGTCAAGGCTGACTGTCCCCTGCGGCCCCTGCGGCCTTTGGCTACCTCCGCCGGAAGAAGTAGATGACGACGCCCACCGTGAGTCCGACGAGGCCTGCGATGAGGTTCTGGGCGGTGGCGCTGGCGAGGAAGCCCAAACAGAGCAGCAGCGCGAGTATCGGGATCGCCGGTCCGCCGGGCAGAACGATCGTTTGTTCTCGCGTCTCGAACTTTCTGCGCAGCACAGGTACCGCCGCCGCGGTGCCGATGTAGGTTGCCAACCGCGCAATGATCGAAAGGGTCGCGAGTTGCACGAACGAGCCCGACAGCGCCAGCGCCGCGGCGATTAGCCCCTGCGTCGCGATCGCCCAGGCGGGCGTTTGATACTGTCGATGGACCTTGGCAAGAATCGCCGGCCCGAATCCTTCCTTGGCTAGCGCATAAAGGTAGCGGGGACCCGTCAGCATCGTGCCGCTCACGTTGCCGCCGATGGAAATCGCCGCGCCGAGCGTCATGACCAATCCAGCCCAGGGCGCAACGACAAGGGCGGCCGAGTCGGCTAGCGGCGCCCCTTGGGTCCGGGCGGCGAGGTCCGGCAGCGTGCCTAGAGCCACGAGTTGCACCAGCGTGTAGAGCAGCGTCACCACGCCGATCATCGTCATCAAGGCGAAGGGAATGTCGCGCTTCGGATTTTTGTACTCGCCCGCCGCGGCGGCCGTGTTCTCGAAACCCGCATAGGCGAAAAGCAACAGGATCGACGCCTCACCGAGTCCGGCCGTGTCGGGCGGGGGAATCGGAAAGACGCGCGACCAATTGATGGCAGGTAGGGCCGCCGCTATCAAGAACAGCAGCGGGAGGATCTTCGCGACGGTGAGGCCCACGGCAAGCCGCGCCCCGTGCTTCACGCCTCGAATGTTGATCCAGATGAAGATCGCCAGCGTCCCGGTGATCAGCGATACTCGGGCGGCGCCGGTCGCCGCGCCCGGCCAGAGAAACGTCATGGCCTGGGCGAATCCGTTCGAGAGTGACGCCACGGAGGCGATGCGCGCCAGCCAGGTCATCCAACCTACTTGGAAGCCCACGAACTCGCCAAAAGCCTCGCGGGTGTAGACGTACGCGCTGCCGGGTTCGTCGAAACGGCTGCCGGCCTCCGCGAAGCAGAGTACAAGCAGCAGCACCGCCAGGCCCGCGAGCAACACCGCCCACAGGCTGGCCGGCCCCAGCAACGCTGCAGCTGCGGCGGGAAGCAGGTAGACGCCGCTCCCGATTACGTCGTTTAGGGAGAGTCCGACGATCTCCCATCGCGTGACTACGCGCTTGAGGGGAGGCGATCCCGTCACGCCGCACGTCCAGGCGCCGCGAAGATGCTCGTGCCGATCATGAAAGGTACGCGAACGGCCATGCGCCGATCGAAGGCCGCCGCAGTGTACCAGTTGCGGTAAGCTAATCGCGCTTGGTAATCGCCATGAAATATGTCCTGCTGCCGCTCCTTGCTCTCCTCGCCTCTACCGCCTTCGGCCAGTATCCCAGCCCTTACCGAATCGAAGAGGGTTGGGCCAAGCTGCCCAACGGCAGAAAGATGGGCGCCCTGGGCGGCCTCAAGATGGACCCTGACGGGAAACACCTGTGGGCCATTGTGCGCTGCTACCAGGATGGGCCGGGGCGCTTCGGCAATGAGTGCCTGGATTCCGACGAAGACCCGGTCTTGAAGTTCAATCTGGAGGGCGAGGTCGTCGCCGGCTTCGGCAGCGGCCTGATCATCTGGCCGCACGGCATGGACGTCGATGCCGACGGCAACATCTGGGTCGCCGACTCCGTCGCCCCGAATCGCACGCCAGAAGGGACCCGCGGTCAGCAGGTGATCAAGTTCAGCCCCGACGGCAAGGTGCTGATGCACCTCGGCACGCCCGGCAAAGCCGGCGCGGACCGCACGCATTTCAACGCTCCCTCCGATGTGGCGGTGGCCCCCAATGGAGACATCTACGTAGGCGACGGGCACGCCGCGGACGGCAACAACCGCATCGTCAAGTTTTCGCCCGACGGCAAGTACCTTTTGGAATGGGGCAAGACCGGCTACGCGCCCGGCGAATTCCGTTCCGTGCACGACATGGCCATCGACTCGCAGGGCCGCGTCTTTGTCGCCGACCGCGAAAACAACCGCATACAGATCTTCGATCCCGACGGCAAGCATCTTGCCTCGTGGACCTCGTTCGGACGTCCCAGCGGCATCTATTTCGGGGCGGACGACAAGATTTATGTTGCCGACTCGCATTCCCACAACGTGACGAACCCGGGTTGGCACATCGGCATACGAATCGGCGATGCGGCGACCGGCACGGTCGAGGAATTCGTTCGCTGGCCTTGGTCCGACCCGACTCAGGCCGCCGGGGCCGGCGCTGAGTCGGTTGCGGCGGATGCCGACGGCAATCTCTACGGCGGCGAGCCCTTCCAGAGAGTGTTGCGCAAGTACGTGCGCGTACAACCCTAGCCGTTACTTGTCCTCGCGGTCATCGTCCTCTTCGTTGTCTTTCTCTCCCGCTTGTGAGGACCACAGCAGGCGCAAGCCGACCGGCGCCAGCAAAGTGGTGACGATCGTCATCAGAACGACGGTCGGGAACAAGCTGGCGACGATGGGCGGCACGGGCTCCGGCGCTTCAAACAGTCCGCCTTGAAGAGCGATGTCGGCAATGATCAACTCGACGGCGCCCCGGCCCATCATGCCGATCCCAACGGCGGCGGCGTCTCGTTTGTCGAGTCCCATCCAAAGAGCCGGCGCTCCCGCGCCGATCAGCTTGCCGAGAATGGCTGATAAGAGCACAAGGGTCAGGAATAACGGCGTCTCGACCAGCGGCGACAAAGACAGGCTGAAACCAATCGACGCAAAGAACACCGGAGCGAGGAATCCCGACGTCACTCCCGAGACCTTCTTCTTGACGTCTTCGAATGTCTTTCGATCCGGCGTGCGCCGGCTGAAGAAGAGCCCGGTGAAGAAAGCCCCCAAAATGAAATGCAGGCCTAGAGCTTCGGCCAAAACCGCTTCAGCCAAGGCAAAGACCAGCAGGCCGCTGAAGGCGAACTCCGAGGCGCTGGCGCGTTTGAAGAAGCGGCTGATCCAGGGAAAGACGTAGTGTCCCAAGGCGTAGGAGATGGCGAAAAAGGCGAGCGTCTTCAGCCCCATCACTCCCAGTTCATTCAGCCCCGGCAATTCCTTGGTGCGGATCATGCCGGTCAGTGCCGCCAACAGCAGCAGGCTGAGGATGTCGTCCATAATGGCGGCGGAGATGATGATCTGCCCGGCTTTGCTGTTCAGTTGCCCGAGATCCATCAAGGCTTTCACCGCGACAGGGATCGCCGTGATAGCCAACGCAACACCCACGAATAGAACCTGCGCGGGCTTCAGCGAGGAATCGGGCAGCATGGCCCAAGCCAGGCCCATCCCGAGCGCGAACGGCAGGGCCATGCCGCCGGCAGCGACGCCGAATGCGGCCTTAGAATCCTTGGCGAGTTTCTTGGGATGCAGTTCAATGCCCCCGAGCAACATCAGGAAGAAAATACCGAGGTCAGTGACGGCTCGAAACGCCTCATCTTCGGGCAACTCGGCCAACATCGGCAAGGAATCCGAGAACTGCCTGGCGAACAGGCCGAGGATCACGCCGGCAATGAGTTCGCCGACCAATGCCGCTTGTCCGGCGCGCTCGGCGATCTCGCCGGCGAAGCGAGTGGCCACAAGTATGATGAGCAGCGCGAAAAGCAGTTCCATCCGCTACGCCTAGTCCGATTGCGAGTTCAACGAAGCGTAGCCGTCAGCGCAACGACCACCGTATGCGACCTAGATGGAGGGGACCGGCTCGTTGTTACCTGGAGAATCAGCATCCGCTACAAGGG
>CAMPKL010000395.1 GCA_946887065.1 uncultured Bryobacterales bacterium | reverse complement strand
GGCGATGGTCCGCTTGATCCCCGCCGCCAACCCTCTTGACGCGGGTGCCTGGACCGAGGAGTCCTTGGCGAGTCAAGACAACGCCGCGTTCGCAGTCCCCGGCGATCTGGACGGAGACGGCGACCTGGATTTCTTTGCCGGCGCCAGCGCCCGGGGCGGCGTGCTGTGGTTCCGCAACGTTTCGAGCGGTTCGCGCGCGGCCTTGCAGGCTCAGTCTTCGCTGGTCGAAGGCTTTTCCGGCGAAATACACTCGCCGGCGCTAGCGGATCTCAATGGCGACTCCCGGCTCGATGTCGCCGCCGCCTTGGACACCGGCCTTATCGTGGTATTCACACAAGGGCCCGTGACGAGTCAGGCCTGGTCCTATCGGACGGTGGGTGACCTAGGTATCGACGGAGCGGCGGGCCTTGCGGCCGCGGATATCGATGGCGACGGCGACAGTGACCTGATTGTCGGTTCGCGAGGTTCAGGGCCAAGCGAGAAAGACAGAGAAGTCGAGCCCGAGCAAATTAACATCGGGGCCCCCGCCGGTCGAATCGCCTGGCTGCAAAGCCCCGGCACGGGTTCGGGCGCTTGGATTCGGCACGACATCTTCCGCCGCGAACGCGGTCGCTTCAGCGCATTCCTCCCCACCGATGCCGACGGCGACGGCGACATCGACGTCATCGGCGTTCGAGGCGATAGCGGCGATCTCGACGGCCTGTTTTGGTTGCAACAACTCCACTCCCCTGATGCGGTCGTCCGGTTCCTGCCGGCCCGCCGGGTATCGAACGAGAGCCGGGCTTTGCCGCTCCCCTAAGAAGCCCGGGCGTAGCTGACTTCCTGCAGTTCCAGTCCCACGACGTACCGCCCCGGCCCGACCTCGCGCGAGTGAGCCACTAAACCCTCGCCGCTTAGAGCTAGCGCTAAGTCCGCGGATTGCAAGATGGCCTTCACCGAGACGCGTGTTCCTGTTCTCAGGCGCGCGAACGTCTCGACTCCAACCCCGCCCGCGGACGTGTCCACGAGTTTGGCGATGATCGGCCGCGAGGGCCCATCCGCGTCGCGCACTCGTATCTCGACCGCGTTCGGTAGATCCACGCGTCTCCGCGCCGCCCCGCGCCGCTCAATTCGCCGTTGCCTCATCGCGCTTGGTCTATCGGCCCGAGAGCCTTGAAGCTTTAGGCCAATCCGTGCGATGGGTTTAGCGTTGCTGGCAGCTTCCTCCGATTGCTACCATTTAAGGTCTTTCGGGCTTGGCTAGCGGAGCGCACCAGCGTCCGGCGAGTACCCCCAACAGAGATAACAAATGGCAGCTTATAACGGCATTCCTGTCCCAACGGACGGTCAGAAGATCCGCGTCGAGGGCGGCAAGTTCATTATCCCCAGCAATCCGATCATCCCCTTCATCGAGGGCGACGGCACGGGACGAGATATATGGAAGGCCTCGCGAAAGGTCTTCGACGCCGCTGTCGAGAAGTCCTTCGGCGACTCCAAAAAGATCGTCTGGTATGAGATCTTCGCCGGCGAAAAGGCCTTCGACAAATTCAATAGCTGGCTGCCCGATGACACGCTCGAAGCCATCAAGGAATTCCGCGTCGCCATCAAGGGGCCGCTCACGACCCCCGTCGGCGGCGGCATCCGCAGCCTGAACGTGGCTCTCCGCCAGTTGCTCACCCTTTATAGCTGCATTCGTCCCGTGCGCTGGTACGAAGGCGTGCCTTCGCCGGTGAAGGAACCCGACCAACTGGACGTCGTCATTTTCCGTGAGAACACCGAAGACGTCTACGCCGGAATCGAGTGGAAAGAAGGCTCCGACGACGTCAAGAAGGTTCTCGCCTTCCTAAACAAAGAAATGGGCCGCAACATCGCCGCCGACTCGGGCATCGGCATCAAGCCGATCTCGATCACTGGCTCCAAGCGACTGGTCCGGGCGGCCATCCAGTACGCCGTCGACAACAACCGCAAGAGCGTCACCCTCGTCCACAAAGGCAACATCCAAAAGTTCACCGAAGGAGCCTTCCGCGACTGGGGCTATGAGGTCGCCAAAGAAGAGTTCCGCGAACATGTCGTACTTGAGTCCGAGGTCTGGGAAGGCGCATCCGCCGAAGGCAAGATCCTCATCAACGACCGCATCGCCGACGCCATGTTCCAGCAGTTGATCCTGCGGCCTGCCGAATACGACGTTATCGCCACCACCAACCTCAACGGCGATTACATCTCCGACGCTTGCGCCGCTCAGGTCGGCGGCCTCGGCCTTGCGCCCGGGGCCAACATCGGCGACGAGTACGCCATCTTCGAGGCCACCCACGGAACCGCTCCCAAGTACGCCGACAAGAATGAGATCAACCCGTCGAGCGTCATCCTGTCCGGCGTGATGATGTTCCGCTTCTTGGGCTGGAAGGATGCCGCCGACCGCATCGAAAGAGGCGTCTCCGGCGCCATCTCCGCCAAGACCGTCACTTACGACTTGCACCGCCAAATGGAAGGCGCAACCAAAGTCGGAACCAGCGAGTTCGCCGACGCGATCATCGCCCATATGGATTAGTTCGCTGTAGCCAACAGAATCAACGGAGAGGAATCATGCGTAAGAAAGTCACCGTCATCGGAGCCGGCAACGTGGGTGCCACCTGCGCCATGTTTTTGGCCGACAAAGAACTCGCCGACATCGTCCTAATCGACATCGCGGAGGGCATCCCCCAAGGCAAGGGCCTGGATATGGCCGAGTCCTGCCCCATCGAGGGCAGCGACGTGAAGGTCATCGGCACCAACAACTACGAGGACACCGCCAACTCCGACATCCTCATTCAGACCGCCGGCTTCCCCCGCAAACCCGGGATGAGCCGGGACGATCTTCTGATGAAGAATTACGAGATCGTCAAGAGTTGCATCTCGCAGGCCGTCAAGTATTCGCCCAACGCCATCATCGTCGTCGTCGCGAATCCCTTGGATGCCATGTGCCACGTCGCTTTGAACGCGTCCGGCTTCCCCAAGAACCGCGTCGTCGGCATGGCCGGCGTGCTCGACACAGCCCGCTTCCGCACCTTCCTCGCTGAAGCCTGCGACGTCTCCGTCGAAAACGTCAGCGCCTTCGTGCTCGGCGGCCACGGCGACACCATGGTGCCGCTGCTCAGTTCGACATCCGTCGCCGGAATCCCGATTACCGACCTCATCGAGGCCGACAAACTCGATGCCATCGTCGACCGCACGCGCAAGGGCGGCGCCGAGATCGTCGCCTACCTCAAAACCGGCAGCGCTTTCTACGCCCCCGCCGCCGCCACCGTCGAGATGGTCGAGTCGATACTTAAGGACAAGAAGAAGGTCCTGCCGTGCACGGCGCTGCTCGAAGGCGAATACGGGATCGATGGGCTCTACATCGGCGTCCCCGTGAAACTCGGCTCGCGCGGCATTGAGCAAATCTATCAGCTCAAACTGACGGCTGAAGAGTCCTCGGCTCTCAAAAACAGCGCTGCCGCCGTTCAGGATCTCGTAGACGTACTAAAACCCCACTTGGGCTAATAGTCACATGTCGTGTGCGACAATTTGCCACACCCAGGGCAAGTGGGTATACTAGTCGGCATTGAATAGCGGTCGCCCTACCGCTGGGCTTTTCTGGAGGAACTGAGAATCATGAAGCGTTTTATCACTCTGGCTAGCATGTTTGTCCTGACCGCCGGTCTGTCGTTCGCGGCCGAGTACACCGGATTCGTTACCGACGCCAAGTGCGCCTCGACCGGCAAGTCCGGAGCGGCTCACGCTGGCTGCGCCAAGTCGTGCATCACTGGCGGTTCCGCTGCTGTCATCGTAACTGCTGACGGCAAGGTCATCCAGATCGCCAACCAAGATAAGGTAGCCGCGCTTGCCGGCGAGAACGTCACGGTCACCGGGACCGAGGCCGACGGCTAGCTGACCGTCGCCACCATCGCGACGGCCAGCTCAGGCTGTCCCCTAGAACGACGAATGGCCGAGACGCGCAAGCGTCTCGGCCATTTTGCATTTCTCGTGGAGTAAATCAGAAGACCTTCAATCCGTTTCTGTCGATCGTCGTCCAGATCACTTCGGCCGACTGTCCGGCCTTCTCGAAGGTGCGTTTGACCGCTTCGACCGCCTCATCGCTACCGGTCTCGTAGAGTACCAAGATTGACGGTCCCGCCCCGCTCAGCGCGCATCCCAGCAAGCCCGGCACGCGTAGGCTGAGAATTTCTTCCATGCCCGGCACTTGGCCCATGCGATACGGCTGGTGGAAGCGGTCCGCCAGCGCCTCCGGGAAGGCATCTCTCGACCCGGTGGCGAATGCAGCCACCAGCAGCGTCGCCCGCTGCAAGTTGAACACGGCATCTTCCTTCGAGTAGGCGTTGGGCAGTACGCCGCGCATCCCTTTGGTCGCTAGTTCGAAATTCGGACAAACCACCGCCACCGAAAATGC
>CAMPKL010000394.1 GCA_946887065.1 uncultured Bryobacterales bacterium | reverse complement strand
ATCTTACCCAATAAATTATACAAAAAGTAGAATTCAGTTATACAGATTGTGGACTCGCACATTGGGGGCATGGGGCAAGCGTTTAAGCGTCCCGAATGGTTGAGCGAAGGCGCAACGGCCGTCCTCTCAGGCCTTTTGCTTCCCTCTGGAGACCCGCCCGCCTGATGGACCAATGTGTGTCTTTTCGTTCCCCGACCGAATCACCCGGCCGGACTCGGCGAAGTCTAAAGGTCCGGTCGGGCGGGTTTCCGATGACAGACCAGCGTGGCTCGGGTATCATATCCGTGCCGGAATGCCATGAAGCGCCTGCCGTCATTTGCTGCCGCAATCATGCTCTGCTTGACCTCGGCAAGTGCGGTGTGGGCCGCTGATGAGGCGGCGTTTGCCGACGAAGTCCGGCCGCTGCTTGAAACCTACTGCTACTCCTGCCATGGGCCTGCCGTGCAGGCAGCCAATACACGCCTCGACCGGCTGTCGACGAACCTGATTGACGACCGGCGCGATGCTGAGATCTGGAACAACGTATTGAATAAGCTGCGGCGCGGCGAGATGCCGCCGGAGGGCCTGCCTCACCCGGAGCAAGCGCAGAGAGATCAGGCCGTGGCTGTGTTGAGCGCGGCCGTGAATCGCGCCCGCGAGGCGCGGCGAAGTACGGACGGCCGCTCGGTGCTGCGGCGCCTGAATCGCACCGAATATCAAAATACGATGACGGACCTTCTCGGCTACGAGATGGACTACACGCGGGACATTCCGCCGGAAGGGCTTTCGCGAGACGGTTTCCGTAACAACGGTTCGTCGCTAGGCATGACCGCGGTGCAGCTTGAGTATTACCTCGAAGCCGCACGGGAAGGACTCAAGCGAGTCATCGTGAGCGGACCGCCGCCGGTGGTCAGCTACCGGTTTACGTTTACCGAGAGCAACGCTAAGGAATGGTTGCTGCCGGCCGAGCAGATCGCCAAGAACGTCGTCAGCCGTACCGACGCGTTCCTGGGTCACATGAACCCGGCGTATCCGGAAGAAGGGGAATTTGTTGCGCGAGTGACGGCGTCGGCTGAATTGAAGCCGGGCAAGGGACCGCCGGTGATGCAGGTTTCAGTTGGTTATCGTCCCGACACCGAGATTCTGTTTCGAACCGTGGGTACGGTTGAGCTGACATCGCAAGAGCCGCAGACGTTTGAGTTCCGCGGCTACATGGAGAATTTCCCGCAGCCGGTTCGCGGCCAGAGTAAGTATCCCGGGCTGGTCATCCGCGTCACGAACATCTATGACGACGGTACGCCTCGGCCTGAACCGCTGACGCGGGACAAAGAAGACGGCAAGAAGGAACGGTATTACGCGCCTGAGCCGGACTATCCCAAGATTCACGTGGACAGAGTGACCTTCGATGGGCCCATCTATGAGACGTGGCCCCCGGCGCGGCATCGCCGTCTGCTATTCGATTCGCAACTTAAGGAGACGGATACCGCCGCCTATGCGCGCGAAGTGCTGCAGCGGTTCATGGATCGCGCTTGGCGGCGCCCGGCTCAGGCAGAAGAGGTTGCGCACTATCTTGAGTTCTTCAACTCGCAAGAAGAGACGCTTCCGGCGTTTGAAGACCGCATGCGCGAGACCTTGGCGATGGTGCTGATCAGCCCTGAGTTTCTCTATCTGATGGAGCCCGAGAGCGAACAGTAGAGGCCGCTCAATTCCTGGTTGCTAGCATCGCGGTTGTCTTACCTGTTGTGGAGTACGATGCCGGATGATCGTCTGTTTGAACTCGCCAAGGAAGACAAGCTTGTTGATCCGCAGGCGCTCGCTTTGGAAGTCGACCGCATGGTCGCGGACGAGCGTGCCGCGCGATTTACGGACGAGTTCTTTGGGACATGGCTCTATCTCGAAGGGATGGATCGCGTCGCCATCAGTAAAGATTATTATCCGAGGTTCAATGAGCATCTGAAGACGCAGATTCGCGACGAGACACGCAATTTCTTCCTCGAACTGCTGCGTGGAGATTTCAGTGCGACGAATCTGATCGACTCTGACTTCCTGATGCTAAACGAGACGACGGCTCGGCATTACGGAATCGAGGGCGTGTGGGGCTCGGCGTTTCGCCGCGTTCCGCTGGAGCCATCGTCGCCGCGCGGCGGGTTGATGACGCAGGCATCGTTGCTGCTGGCGAACTCAACGGGCGAAGATTCGCACCCGATTAAGCGGGCCGTGTGGGTTCGCACGCGGCTGCTTGACGATCCGCCTCCGCCGCCGCCCGCGAATGTGCCGGAGCTTGATGCTGAGAGCCCTGAACTCACGGGTCTGTCCGTTCGCGAACAACTGCGGCAACATCGCCGGGATGCGAGCTGCGCATCGTGCCACGTCGATATCGACCCGTGGGGCGTTGCGTTCGAAAATTTCGACGCGATCGGCCAGTGGCGCACGGAGATCCGCAAGCTCACGTTCAAGCCGCCAGAAAAGCCTGTCGGACCGGAACCGAAAGAAAGCGATCCGCCGCCGCCTCCGTTGGAGTTCGCGCACTTGCCGGTGGATTCGAATGAAACGCTCCCTGATGGAACTGAGATTCATTCGGTCGACGACTTGCGGGCGTACTTGCTCGGCCCGAGACGCAAGGACTTCGCGCGCACCATCGTGACGAAGTTGATGGCCTATTCGCTGGGCCGCTCTCTGGAATTCACCGATGAACCCAAAGTCGAGAGATTGACGAAGGCCTTCCTCGACAACGACATGAAGCTGAGGAGTTTGTTGAAAGAAGTCGTCAAAGACGATCTATTTCGCACAAAGTAAGGACGAACCGCGATGACGAAAAGCCGCCTCGACCGCCGAACCGTACTGCGTGGAGCAGGAGTCGCGCTAGCGTTGCCTTTTCTCGACTGCATGGCTGACGCGCAGACGTTAGAATTTCCGCGAAGATTCTGCTCGTTCTATTTCCCCTACGGCGTTAGCCTCCCTGACAAGGATTCCGAATATGCCGAGTGGCGCTGGTTTCCCGAGGGCGGCGAGAAAGATTTTCGATTCACCAAGACACTGGAAGTGTTGGAACCGCTGCGGGAGGAGATATTCATCTTGCAGGGGCTGTCGCACCCGCGATGCCGCGACATGGGCGCGCACGATACGGGCGACACATTTTTGACGGGCAGCAGGCTGGCCGGCAAGTTTTTGAAGAATACGGTGTCGGTCGACCAAGTCGCTGCTTCCGCGATCGGTCAGCAGACGCGCTACCCGTCGTTGGTGCTGTCGACTGATGGCGGCGTGGGCGAACCAACGCGTGCGAGTACGTTGTCGTTCAGCGAGAACGGTCATCCGATTCCCGCGGTCAACTCGCCGCGCACTATTTTCAATCGGCTGTTCGGCGCCAGCGATTCGGATCTTGCCGGGGAGCGGCGCATGTTGACGAGTTCAGCCAGCATGCTTGACCGTATCCTGGAGCACTCGAACCAGGTGCGCCGCGACCTTGGCGCGCAGGATCAGGTGAAGCTTGATGAGTACTTGGAGTCGGTGCGTCAAGTGGAGCAACGCGTCGAGCGTTCGCAGGCTTGGATTGAGACCCCTCGCCCGGAACTGACGGATGCGGATCGGGAATTGTTGCAACTCGATGCTGACGACGAAGCGCCCAAAGAGCTCATGCGGACGATGTACGACTTGATCTACCTCGCATTCCGCTCGGATTCGACGCGTGTTGCAACTTATCAGATCGGCAGCATGGGCGACTTCTCGTCGAAGGCGGGTAAGTTTCCCCAGCTGTTGGGCTTTGCGGGCACTCTGCACAATCTCGCGCACGACTGGACGAAGCCGGGCGGCGTGGAGAACTTGGGCAAGTGGGACCGCCATATGGCGAGCCAGTTCGGCGCATTCTTGGATCGCTTGCGCTCAACTCCCGAAGGCGACGGCACGCTGCTCGATCATACATTGGCTTTCTACGGCAGCAGCAACAGCCAGACACACAACAATTCGAACTATCCGCTGATCCTGGGCGGCGGACGCGGCATGGGCTTGCGGCCGGGCCGCTACTTGCAGTTTGGCGAAGACGTTCCGCTGTCGAACTTATTTGCGACGGCGCTGGACCGGCTACAAGTCCCGACAGAACGCTTCTCCGACAGCACGGGCGAGATGTCCGAGTTGTACAGCTAAGAGTCGCTGCTGATCCGAACAAATTATGTCTGCTCAGAGTCGTCGAGATTTCATGAAAACGGCTGTGGCCGCAGGTGCGCTTTCGGCGACGGGCTGCAGTCGCGAGACGGCAGCCGATGCACGGCCGAACATCGTGTTGATCATGGCCGATGACATGGGCTTTTCCGACATTGGCTGTTATGGCGGCGAGATCGAGACGCCAGTCATCAATTCGTTGGCGGTGGAGGGGCTGCGGTTCCGGCAGTTCTATAACACGGCGCGCTGTTGCCCGACACGAGCGGCGCTGATGACCGGCCTATATC
>CAMPKL010000393.1 GCA_946887065.1 uncultured Bryobacterales bacterium | reverse complement strand
AACCGGCGGCGGCTCGGCGAGTCGCCCGGCCCGTCGGGCTCGTACGGACCCGTAATCGACACGGAGTAAAGCGCCGGCGTGGCCCGCGGATGGCGGTAAAAATTGAACCGCGCCAAATAAGGCTGCCTTTCCGTTTCGATTAACTCCGTCGGCTTCTTGATGAACGTCACGCCCACCTCATGCGGCCCGGCCTTGACCGGAACCCGCACGCGCACATGCTGATCGACCAATGCGTGTTCGCTAGGATCCTTTGGCGGCGTGATGGTAAACAACCCCAGCCGCTCGCGGTCCAACAGAATCTCGACCTCATGAGGTTCCCGCAGCCCTTCAATTTCTTCGTTACGGTCGCGGGACAGCCGGACGACAATCTCATACTCGGCATCGAGCGGGAAAGAATAGGGAACCAGCGCGCCTCCCCGCGTCCCAAGCGGCAAACCATCGACGTGGTGCTCTTGGGTCAAGTCGGGGGGCAGCCGGTAGGTATGCCCGTCAGGCGAATTTCCGGAGCGGCCCACAGCGAGGCGGCTAATTTTCTCGGCGGCGGAAATGTAACGCTCCAGCAGCATCGGCGATAGGTTGCCCACCGTGATGTTGTCGAAGCCATGGCTCGACTCGTCGCTCGGCAGCAAGTTGGCCACATCGACATCTACAGCCAGCAAATCGCGAACCGCGTTGTGATACTCGGTCCGATTCAACCGCCGGAACGTATCCGTGCGGCCCGGATTCGGGGAAGCTTTTGCGGCCGCATCGAGCGAACCGGACAGCTTGGCGACGACAGCGGCATAAGCGCTCTCGTCCGGCCGCGGCATTCCCTCGGGCGGCATTTGCCGCGCGCGCAAACGACGGATAACTTTTTCCCAAACTTCCGAGTCGGCGGCGGGGTTGGCTGCGTCGGCCGACTGCAGATCGAGACCGGCCGCGTGCGCCTGAGTGCTGTGGCAGCCCAGACAATATTGGTTCACGAATTGCGCCGGCTCTTGCTGCGCCGCCGCGATCACCGCGAACCCGAATAGTAATGAGATCCTTTTCATTTGTGGCGCCACGCGTTCATGCTCTTCTTGCGGCTAGCAGTATAACCGGCTAACTCTTTCGAGCCTAACTACATCCGCCTATCCCGCACTGTTCGTCACGGTTCGTAACGCCGGAACATGCCCTGCCCACAATCGGTTCCGGTTCCCACGGCCCACGGAGCGACTTAGTCACGGGGTGATTATAGTCCCCCTTATCGAATGACCCGTTCCGCCAGATGGTATCGGCGTACTAATTTTTTCAGTACCCAGAAAAGTACTCTCTGTCCATCGACCCGCCCGCCCAGTCAGATCATCCTTTCCCCAAGGGAGAAACCTCTATGAATAAACTGCACCGCCTGGCAATTCGCTTGCTTCACGACAACAAGGGACAAGACATGGTCGAGTACGCCCTTTTGGCCGGCTTCATCGCTGTCGCCGCGGGCGCGCTCCTGCCGCCCGTCGCCGACAGCATCAGCATCATCTTCAGCCGCATGGGGTCGGTCGTCTCCGGCGCCGCGGCAGCATAACCCTGCGACTAGGGGGGCGGAAGATCGAGCGGCTGTTCGCGGGCTGCTAAAATCGATCCCGTGACCAAGATCCGTTTGATCGCCGTTCCCCTCATTCTGATCGCTGCCGTCGCGGTCTGGCTGCATACGCCCGCGGAAATCGACGCCGCCACCGGCGACCCGCTGCTCGACGCCTTCCTGCTCATCGAATCCGGCTCCGTCGCCGATGCGATCGAGCAACTCTACGGCAAACGCGCCCACATGACCAGCGACCTGCAGCCGCTGTTCCCGGCAAAATTCGTGGGGCGTGCCGTCACCGTGCAGATGAAGAAAGAAGAGCACGCCGAAGGCTCCGCCGCTTTCCAAGGCGCGCTTGATGCCATCGACACCGGCGGCCCGAACTCCGTCTACGTCATGGATCTTGGGGAAGGCGGCAAGGACATCGCCGCCATCGGCGGCATCATGGCCACCGCCATGAAGGCCCAAGGCTTCGTTGGCGCCATCCTCGACGGCGGCGTCCGCGACGTGGCTCACTTGCGCAAGATTCAGTTCCCCGTCTTCAGCCGCGGCCCCGTGCCGTCCACTTCAATCAACCATTACAAGTTCGTCAGCGCCAACCAAAAAATCATGTGCGGCGGCGTGGAAGTCAACGCCGGCGACATCATCTTCACCGACGAAGACGGCGTCGTCGTCGTGCCCAAAGCCGAAGCGCAGAAAGTTCTCGAGAAAGCCCAGCAGCTCGATCAAACCGAGCACAGCATGTACCCCTTCATCGAGAAGTACAAATCCGTCCGCAAAGCCGTCGAAGAATTCGGCCGCATCTGAGCCCTCCCCCACAGCAGTTGCCGCCGCCAGCGCCGCCAGGGACTGGCTCACGTTTCCGCAACCTCTAAATGGCTCGTTACGTAACCAGTGCCGCTCCGCGAAAATGCGTGCCTGGCGATGAGAAATCGCCCGACTCGATGCGCTCCAGGCCATCGGTCGGGCGGTTCCAGATGTAGATCCAAGCGTCAATCTCGCGGCCTTCGCACTCCACGGCCGAGCGAATGCGCAGGTAGTCGTCCGGCACTTGTTCGTAGGCGTCGAGCTGTTCTAGCAGTGCTGCCGCGTCCTTGCCTAACTCATACAACTCGCCGACGACGAACTCGTCCCCGTCGCGAGGCACGGCGCCGGGAAACCCCGCAACGCGATATAAACGACCGCGCCACGACGCTCGCCCTACGAGACGCGCCGCGTGAGCGAGAGTAGCCTGCATCGGCCCGCCGATGTCGCTGCGCAGCAGGCCATAGACAAACAAGTATTCCATTGCGGCATGCCGCCACTCACCACGATCATCCGCAAAGCTCAGAGCCGAAGGCCACAGAGTTGCGGCCCGTGGGCGCAGATTAGCATTGCGAAGGACCTTGGGCTGGCGGATTGGCGGGGGTTATTTGGATTCAGGTCAAACGCCCAAAGGGCCCCCCAGATGAGGAGCCCTTTGGACGAAAGGAGGATTCCGACTAAGCGGGAACCGGAGATGTCTTTGGGTCGACCCTAGTTTCTGTATCCACTTACGCTGCCGTTTCGTTTGGCCTCATCGGCATGCCCCAAACACTGTACCCACTGCAGTGGAGCCCTTGACCATGCTCGGTCCAGCCAAGGATCTTCTAACTCAAGGTGTAGCATGCCGGGTCAAGCTTTTTGGGGCGTGATCGGTGCGCGCAAGGTGCTAAGTGGTTGATATAAAGCGAAGAAATAATTTTTGAGAAACGGACGGCTCTGCGGGTGGAGATGCGTTTCAGGCCCGTTAACGGGGCTTGAAAGGAACCACCGCTGCCGGCATCGAACGGAAGGCCCTATTCTCCTAAGACCTTTCCGTTCGGAGGACGTGCTCAAGTTCGGTGAGCGTTAAAGGCGTCTTGTGTAGGTGGATCATCCGATGACAATTAGCACAAAGGACTGTGAAGTCTTTTCGGGGATTAAGGGGAACAGCCCGATCCTTAGGCAACTGCGCTAGAGGAGTGATATGGTGCGCTTCGATATAGCCGGCACCGAGGCTTCCGTACACCTCGCCAAAGTTGAAGCCGCAAGCCTTGCAAGTCGTACCCTGGAGCCGTTTAACCATCTTCGACAAGCGAGGATTTCGCTCAACCCGCAGGTGTAGCCGCATTCTATTGTTGAATTCGAGGACTGTTTCACTTGAGCTCAACGATAGCGGGCTCTGTTCTTCGGCAAGTCCTTCGAAGGTCACCGACCTGTACAACCGGATCATCGCCTCTAGGTCTGCTCTAAGTTCGGCTTCGTCCGGCAAGCTCAACGTGTACTCCTTGCCAAACGCGTGGCCGAGTTCATAGAAGGCTGCCCGATCCCCGGCGGTTTTCTTGCCCAGATCAATTCTGTCGACGGGGAAGTCTCCGACATGTTCTGGGCAAACCTTTCTCATGCGGGCGGCTGTGGCCTGCAGAAGAATCTTGGCGCTTCGGCCGCCGGCTCGCTTGCGATATCGTTCCATGCCTTGGTTTAGGCTCAGGTAGAGCCTTTCCATCGAAGCCGAGAATATGTAAACGATGTAGATCCCTTCCTGAGGGGTTCTCGTGACGAGCGGGTCCAACACCGCTGCCCAGGGTGTATCCGCCCAACGGCTTTGTCCGGCAGACGATCTAACGAAGAAGTCCGGGGCCGAATCTGACGTGGCCTCGCGAAGGGTTGCGGATAGATCCTGCCGGACGAATTCGGCAGCTGGATGATTCTGGAATCCTTCGGCTTTAGCTTGGCTGTAAGTTTCGAAGATGAGCTCGAATTCAGTCCGCATGATTGTGTTAACAGGTACCAAAAAAGGGCCGGTTTGGATAAACCGGCCCGGAAGGAGGGAATATATTCGCCGTGGCGAATAGCCATTAGGTCTCTTGCTAGCCCAACGACATCTATGTGCC
>CAMPKL010000392.1 GCA_946887065.1 uncultured Bryobacterales bacterium | reverse complement strand
CCAGCCAATAGCCAGCCGCGCAGAAACCAAAATGCATACGTCAGCCCGACCCCGGCAACCAGAGCGCCCGCCGTTGTAACCGTCTCCCACGCCTTCCGCTTTGCTCCCCAGCCGCTAAGAATCGCAAGTGCGGCGACCAACGGTCCGGCAAAGGCCACGTATGTCAACTTTGAACCCACGGCTATGCCCATGGCCAGGCCGATCACGAAGTACCAAGGCCGGATCGGCTGTGATTTCTCGGAGCGCTCTACCACGGCCAGGGCAAGCGCCAGAGCGCCCATCGTGAACGAGGCCGCGAACAGGTCGATATAGCCGTTGAATGTCTGGTAGTAAACAATCGGCAGCGTCGCCAGTATGGCGGTGCACGACAAAGCGGCGTTCCAGCTCCGAGTCAACCCGAACGCCATGCTATACGAGGACGCGAACAGACAAGCCAGCGGAGGCCACTGCGCCAAGAATGCCCATTCGCTCAAGCCGGCGGCATAGAACCAATACATCGCCGTCTCGCCGTTGCCCGGCATCCCGAATCGCCAGTTCGTTTTCTCGGAGATCGCCAACGTACCATCTAGCAGCCAATGATGCGGCAGCAGCAGATGGTAGGAGACGGCGTCGAAGTCGATGATGTAGGTTCCGAACGCGTTCACGGCGCCGATTAAATAGGCCCCGCCAAGCACCACGCCGCTCAACAACAAATACGCGGGGATAGGCTCACGAGGCGCCGGCTTCCTTTCCGTCGCGGTCCTCGGACGGCGGCCCAACAACGCGGCGCTTGCGGCCAATATCAGCGCCAATGCCAACGCCGCGTGCCAAGGCGCCAAGCGTTCCGTCACGCCTGCCAACTGCACGCCGGCGGCAAGATGCACCGCCGCCAGCAGCGCCGACTCCGCGACGACAATGCCTGCGATCAGCCGGTGTCTCAGCTCCGCGCCGCCCAGCAGCGCCCGGGTGAAGATCCAGCCGGTCAGGCCCGCCGACGACAAGCAGAACGCGGCGAGCAACATTACGAACCCAGCAGACGGATGAGGATCCTTTGGACGACTTCGCAGCTCATCGCGAACGCCTGGCTGTTCACCAACCATGCAGCCAGACTTACGGCCGACAATCCCGTCAAAATGGCGCGCTGCCCGGCCCGTTCCGGCTGCCCTGTGTTCGACTTATCCAATAGTGGAGACCTTCAAACGACTCTACTGAGCCGCTCGCTCCTCCGCAACTGCAACTGCGATGCGCCGCTCTTCGATCAACCGTCGTAAGATAGCTTTCAGGAGCGGAGTTTTCGCTCTCGGCATCGGCAAGATGTTAGACGAACCCAGTAGTAGTCGCGAAAAGGGGCGAATGTCCATCCGGACGCTCTCTTTGACTGAGCGTTCGGTGATGGGCTTCGATAGAAATGGCGAGCGTCTCGACAGCTCAAGAGCGCCTGGTCTACTTGACCGAGCTCACAGGTCTGCGCCTCGAAGGTCCCAACGGCGACCGCATTGGGCACGTTCGTGACGCTGCTCTAGCGCCCCGCGAACATCCTCGCCGGATCTCCCGCTTTCTATTCGGCGATAGCCGAACCCGCTTCCAGGTCCGCTTCGATCAGGTCGCATCGATCACGCCCGAATGCATCATTCTGGCCGACGCCAATTTCGCTCCATATCACTCCGACGACTTCCACCTGCTGCTGGCGCACGACCTGCTCGACCAGCAAATCGTCGACGTCAACGGCCGGAAAGTGGTCCGCGTGAACGACGTCACGCTGCGCATCGAGCACACCGGCAATCGCGACGAACTGTGGCTCCAAGAAGTCGGCGTCGGCCTCCGCGGCGCCTTCCGCCGCCTCACCGAAGGCCTGTTGCCCCGCGCAACCATCCGCAAACTTCAGTTGCGGGTCCCCGAAAATCGCATTCCCTGGGAATACTGCAACATCGTCGAACCCGATCCGCAGCGCCGTCTCAAACTGCTGATCTCGCACGACCGCCTCAGCCTGCTCCACCCCGCCGATATCGCCGACATTATCGAAGAACTCGGCCCCGCTGAACGCGAGGTGTTGTTCGAAACCTTCGGCACTGAGTTTGCCGCCCAAGCTCTGGAGGAAGTCGATCAGAAAATCCAGATCAGCATCCTCAATTCGCTCGATCACGACCGCGCCGCCGACATCCTCGAGGAGATGGCCCCGGACTCAGCCGCTGACCTGCTCAACGCCCTCGACGATCAACGCTCCGAGGACATCCTCGAAGAGATGGAAGACGAGCCCGCCGCCGACGTCGAACAACTCCTCGAGTATGACGAAGACACCGCCGGCGGCATGATGACCAACTACTTCCTGGCGCTGCCCCAGGACGCCACCGTGCTCGACGCCATCGACGGCATGCGCCGCGAAGACTACCTCGTCAAGACCCTCACTCATGTCTTTCTCGTCGACGATGACGGCAAACTCGTCGCCTCCGTCCCCGTAGGCCGCCTGCTGCTCGCCGACCCGAATCATCCGCTCAAACCGCTTGCCTTCCGCGAAACCGCCCGCGTCGACGTCTCCGCCGACGGCAGCCGCGTGATCGAAATTTTCGACAAATACAACTGCTACGCGCTGCCCGTCGTCGACGAACTCGGCGTCCTGCTCGGCGTGATCACCGCCGACGACGTGATCGCCGTACTCAAAGACCGCTAGCAGAACGAAGCCGACCCCAATGATGGATCTCCTCAAAGGCGCTCGCCGGCACATCGTCTTGTTCTTCGCCCTGCTAGGCCCCGGCTTCATCACCGCCATGGTCGACAACGATGCCGGCGGCATCTTCACCTACTCCGAAGCCGGCGCCCTATGGGGCTACAACCTGCTCTGGACGCTCATCCCTATCACGCTCGCCCTGATCGTCGCCCAAGAGATGTGCTCGCGCATGGGCGCCGTCACCGGCAAAGGCCTCTCCGATCTCATCCGCGAAGAGTTCGGCCTCAGAACGACTTTCATCATCATGGTCGTGCTGTTATTCGTGAACTTGGCCAACGTCACCGCCAATTTCGCCGGCGTTGCGGGCTCACTGGAACTTTTTAACGTCAGCCGCTACATCAGCGTGCCCATCGGCGCCGCGATCGTTTGGCTGCTCGTGGTCAAGGGCACCTATAACAGCGTCGAAAAAGTTTTCCTCGTGGCTTCGACCTTCTATGTCGCCTATGTCGTCTCCGCGCTGGCCGTCAAACCCGACTGGACGCGAGCGCTGAAGGCGACCGTCGAACCCGTCGTCATCCCCGACGCCGCCTTTTTCGCCCTGTTGGTTGGAATGGTCGGAACTTCCGTCGCGCCCTGGATGCAGTTCTACCTGCAAGCCGCCGTGGTCGAGAAAGGCATCGATGCAAAACACTATCGCGAGACGCGCATCGAGGTCATCCTCGGCTGCGTCGTCATGTCGGTTATTGCTTTCTTCATCATCGTCGCCAGCGCCGGCGCGATTTACGACAACGGCCCGCGCCCCATTCAAGACGCCGCCGAAGCCGCCGAGGCCCTCCGGCCGCTCGGCGAGTATGCGTACATTCTCTTCGCCGGCGGCCTCATGTCGGCCTCCCTGTTCGCCGCCAGTATCCTGCCGCTTTCGACCGCTTACACCGTTTGCGAAGGACTCGGCTTCGAATCCGGCGTCGACCGCCGTTTCGACGAAGCGCCGACCTTCTATTGGATGTACACGCTGCTCATCGTCATCGGCGGCGGCCTAGTGCTCATCCCCGGGCTCCCGCTCGTTCGCATGATCCTCTTCTCGCAGGTGCTTAACGGCATCCTGCTGCCCGTGATCCTGGTCTTCACCTTGTTGTTGATCAATCGCAAAGACCTCATGCAGGAGTGGACTAATTCGCCGCTCTATAACGCCATCGCCTGGGTCACGGTGGTCGTCATGATCGGCCTCTCGCTAACGCTGGTCTGGTTCTCCATCTAAGGTAGAATTGGCCTTTTAAGGTATTCATGGTCAAGATCAGCATCATTAACAGGATTCTGGACGCCGGCGTCGTCCCGATTATTCGTTGCGACTCCGCCGAGCAGGCTCTCGGCGCGGCTCACGCCATCCACCGCGGCGGCCTCTCCGTCCTCGAAGTCACCATGACCGTGCCGGGCGCTCTAGGCCTGCTCGAGAAGCTGAAGGCCGAATTCGGCGACTCGCTGCTGCTCGGCGCCGGTACCGTGCTCGATCCTGAGACCGCCCGCGCCTGTATGCTCGCCGGCGCCGAATTTCTGGTCACACCCGGTCTCGACGTTCGCACCATCGAGATCGCCAAACGCTATTCGGTCGCGATCCTTCCCGGCGCCCTGACGCCCACCGAAATCATCACCGCCTGGCAGGCCGGCGCGGACATGATCAAGGTATTCCCCTGTAGCGCCGTGGGCGGCGCCAGCTACATCAAGGCCGTGAAGGCTCCGCTGCCCCAGGTACTGCTGGCGCCGACGGGCGGCGTCGACATCAATAACG
>CAMPKL010000391.1 GCA_946887065.1 uncultured Bryobacterales bacterium | reverse complement strand
GGCTCCGGGCATGGCGGGATGGACTTCGTGCAGACCTACCGTCTCGTCTATTGCCTGCGCAACGGCGTGCCCTTGGACATCGACGTCTACGACGGCGCCGCGCTATGCGCCGTTTCGGAGTTGAGCGAACGTTCCATCGCCCAAAGGAGCAAGACGATGGACTTCCCCGACTTCACCCGCGGCCAGTGGATCAACCGCCCGCCCACCGGTATTGTCTCAGCGTGAGCCCGCGTAGCGGCGAACTTAGTGGCGTGCGCTAGCACCCTACCAACCCTTCGTTTTGTCGACGACGTTGACGAACGGGAGCCCTTCGCCGAAGCGCCGGATGTTTTCTTTCGCCGTGCCCAACATGCGGAACTCATCCCAGTCCGAACGCCCCGCGACGTGCGGCGTGATAATCACGTTCTCGAAACTCCACAGCGGATGCCCTTTGGGCAGCGGCTCAGGGTTCATCACGTCGACTCCGGCACCGGCCAATCGCTTCGAGTCCAGCGCTTTGACCAACGACGCCAGATCGTAAGTTCCGCCGCGGCTCACGGCGATAAAGTACGAGTTCTGCTTCATCAACTCAAACTGCTCGGGACCGATCATGTTGGCGCTCTGCGGCGTAAATGGCGCGGCCATGAACACGACGTCCGCATTGGGCAGCTCTTGGTTGATCTGGTCCGGCTTGACGACGTGATCCACCATCGGCGAATACGGGATGTCTTCCGGATCGACGCCAACGACCTTCATACCGAAGGCCCAAGCCCGCACCGTGATTTGCTGGCCGATGCCGCCCATGCCGATGACCAACGCCGACTTGCCTTTTAGCTCCAGCAGATGGTGCGGGCGGTTTTGCCACAACTCCTGTTCCCTTTGCTTAATCCATCTCGGAATCTCGCGCGTGTGCGCCAACAACATGGCGAAGGCATGATCGGCGATCTCCGGGCTCTGCACGATCTGATTGTTGGTGAGGATGATGTTCGAGTCGCGCAGCGCCGTCGAGCCGGTCAAGTGCAGCACGCCCTCCACGCCGGCGCTGACCGTCTGCGTCCAGACCAGCTTCTTGCCGGCGCGAACCATGTCCGGCGTGATGTTGCCGACGAAACCGTCTGCATCGATGATTTCCTTCATCACGGTATCCGCCGTCGCCGGGACCAGCCGCACCTTGTCGGTAACCGCTTGCCACTCCGCGATCACTTCCGGGGGTTGGTTCATCACCACAACCTTCTTGGTCTGCGCAGGCAATACAACGAACGTCAACAGGGCGGTCAGGATAAGTCGGTACATAGTCGTCGCTCCTCAAATCAGGCGCACACGCCGCCCAAATTCTACACGACGCAGCCCGCGAAAGTCGACGCTTCCACCCAATACTCTCCCGCGCAACGCCCCGGAGCAAGCGACTCGTCCTGTTCTCGCCAATCGGTCCCAATCCAAGCGGCATTCTGTTACGCAGACAGATGGGCGGCTTCCCATCAAGTCTCTGAAACCGAATAGGTTAGGCGCAGCCGCTACGGTTCCTGAACGGTTTGTAACGCTGCCCTGCCCTTTAAAACAAGGTACTCTTTGAGTCCGCTTCGACGCTTCGTCCTCTGCGGCCACCCCCGGGCCTCAGGTCTGCTTCAGTGGGTAACGTAAGTACAGGACGGCCCGTCAAAATTATTTCACGATGACTCGACGCAAGTTTCAAGAATGGTCCGTTCTGTGCTTGGGCGGCATCGCCCAAGCAGCTTTGGCTCTTCCCGCCTTGGCCTACCTTCTTGTGCCCGGGCGAAAGAAAACAAGCGAGGAGTGGACCGACGCGGGAAGCATAGCGGCGCTGCCCACCGACCGGCCCACCAAGGTGCCCGTTCAGCGCAAGCAGCAAGATTCTTGGAAGTCGTCGGTCGAGACCACATCGGTTTGGGCGCTGAAGAAGAACGATGCCGAGATCGTCGTTTACTCCCCGCGGTGTACCCACCTGGGCTGCGGTTATCACTGGGAGGAAGGAGAGCAACATTTTCTGTGCCCCTGTCATGAATCGGTGTTCAGCAAAGACGGCGACGTCGTTAGCGGAGTCGCGCCGCGCCCGCTCGACAGGTTCGAAACCAGGATCGAAGGCGATCGCCTGTGGCTAGGTCCGCTGGGTTCGCAAGCGGGCGAAGGATAGGCGCGTGCTGCGGGATGTGCTGAGTTGGCTCGACGACCGCACGGGAATCGTCACTGGCCTAAAGAAGTTCCTCGACGAAGAGATACCCGCATCCAGCGGTTGGCATCAAGTCTTCGGGAGCGTTGCGCTCTTCATCCTCGTCACGCAGTTCGCCACAGGGGTTCTGCTGGCCCTGAACTTCGCTCCTCAACCGGAAATTTCCTACCTCAGCCTCCAATACATCGTCAACGAAATCCCCGGCGGACGTCTAATTCGCGGCCTGCATCACTGGGGCGCGACCATGATGGTCATCGTCGTCGTGTTGCACATGATTCAAGTCGCCGTTTGGGGCGCCTACAAGAAGCCCCGCGAGGCGACTTGGCTTGTTGGAATTCTGCTGCTGCTCCTCACTCTGGGCTTTGGCCTCACGGGCTACTTGCTGCCCTGGGATAACCGTGCATACTGGGCCACGGTCGTGACGGTTCAAATCGCCGGTTTGCCGCCGGGAGGTTCGTTCGTCCAGGCGCTGATGGGCAGTCCCGGCGGACAGGTGGGAATCGGCGCCTTCCAGCGGTTTTACACCCTGCACGTCATGGTGCTGCCAGCGATCACGGCGGCGCTAGCGATCTTTCACGTCGTTTTGGTGCGCCGGCACGGAATCGCCCCGCAACCAGGCGACGAGCAACTGCCCAAGAAGCGGTTCTACCCCTCCCAGGTGTTCAAAGATACAGTGGCTGTTTTCGTCGCTTTCGTGGCGCTCTTCGCTCTCGCCGCCCTAGCCGACGTACCGATGGAGAAGATTGCCGATCCCCAGGACCTCTCCTACATCCCGCGTCCTGAATGGTACTTTTTATTCCTCTTTGAGACTCTCAAGTATTTTCAAGGCTCCTGGGAGGTTGTGGGAGCGGTCGTGCTGCCCACGCTTGCCGTCATCGCGTTGGCTCTCGTCCCGTTCTTCGATACAGGCCGCGTGAAGCGGGTCAGCCAGCGATTCGCGGCGATCGGAACGGTGGTTTTGGCGGGCGTCATGTGGAGCGCCCTGACCATCGCTGCAATCGTCTCGACGCCGGATCAGCAGACCAGCAGCGAAGTCGCCGCCGCCGACAGCCAAGCCGACTGGAGCGCCCTGCCGCCATCAGCCGTTGCCGGCCTTTACGAATTCCGCAACCTCGGCTGCGAATCGTGCCACAACATCGCCGATGGAGATCCAAAAGCCGGTCCGACGCTTTCAACCGTTGTGGCGCGGCAGTCCGAAGACTGGATGGCCCGGCATTTCCAAGACCCCTCCGCCACTGGGAGAGAGGCGAGGCTAACAGCAGCCCAAGTCCAGAATCTGACATCATTTGCCGTTAGCCTCACCGCGGCAAATGGACCCGCTGTCGCCAATGCGCCCAACCTGCCGGTGTACGGAGCCGCTATTTACGCATCTAATCAATGCGCCTTCTGCCACCTCGTCAACGGCGAGGGTCAAACAGTTGGCCCGCCCTTGAACGGAGTCGCGGTACGGCACGATGCGGAATGGATCACCGGGCACTTCCGCGAGCCGGCCGCCTACGTCCAGGGCTCGACCATGCCGCCCCTGACCCTACCCGACGAGCAGATGGATGCCGTTGTGGCCTACATGCTGTCTCTCCCGAATTAGCCGGTCCCAGCCTACCGGCGAGTGAAGGTCTCCCAGCAAGGACCTTCATCATCCGCTACGTCCCATGCCCGCCTTTCTTGCGTTGGGCCGCAATCGACTCCGAGCAAATCGCAGTAGTGCCGAATTTCAGCGATCTCCGTCTTGAAGCCGGAGCGCCGGCTTCGAACGGCCTTCGCGAGCTCGTGGTCGTCAGGGATTTCCGCGAGTTGCAGAAGCGTGCGCCGGTACTCTAATTCGGCCTGCAGAATCCCTCGGACGGCCGCCAGTAGTGCGTCAAATTCCGGACTAGGCATGACTGGTGTTCCGTAGAGGGCGCCTACCGACAAAAGCGTTACCGCCGGGAGGGTCACTCTCCACCACCGCCGCGACCAACCCGAGCCCAGCCGCGTGAGCGGCGGGTCCTAGCTCGGGCGAGCAGACCATAAACTGTTACCCATGTCTTCGGGACGTACTTCCGCAGTGCTCGATGCTCCGCACGCCTTGGGTACCGCCGCAGCAAACGAAATAAATCGGAGTATGGAGGCAGGTCTGACGAAACGTGGAGCGGGAGACGGGGATCGAACCCGCAACATTCAGCTTGGGAATTCCAGTCCGAATGAAAACAAAGGGAGCGCAGCGGAGCCCAATTCCTGTTTCGTGATTTTCTGAGACTTCGAGCGATCCCAACTTCTCGAACCC
>CAMPKL010000390.1 GCA_946887065.1 uncultured Bryobacterales bacterium | reverse complement strand
AGGGTGATCTGCACGCCTCCATAGTCTACGCCCGGCCCTAGCTTCCTAGGGCGAAACGCCGCGCCTCCGGAAACCGTCTTAATTTCATGCGCTTCTTCGTCCCCTTGTTGCTGGCTCTTTTCGCCCAGACAACGCTTGCCGCCGCCGATCTGCCGACCGTGCTGTCCAAGATGAACGCGGCCGCGGCGCCATTCCAGGGCATGACCGCGAAGATTCGCTGGGTCAAATACACCAAGCTGGTCGACGACACCGACCCCGAATCCGGCGATCTGTGGGTCAAGAGGGACGACAAGGGCCAAGTCCAACTGCGCATCGCCTTCACTGAACCGGTCCGTAAACAAATCCGTGTCGAGAAGACCAGCGCCGAACTCTTCAACGAGACCATCAATCAGATCGAAGAGTATGACCTTAAGGCCCGGGGCAACGAGCTTTATGAAGGGCTGCTGCTCGGCTTCGGCGTCTCCGGCGATGAGCTAAAAAAGCGCTATGACATCAAAATCGCCGCCGAAGAGCCGATCGATGGTCAGCCGACGGTCAAGCTCGAACTGACGCCCAAGGACGCTGAAGACCGTGCCGCCGGCAAGTCGGTTCAAATGTGGATCTCCACCGAGACGTGGCAACCGATCCAGCAGAAAGCGCTGGAGCACAGCGGCGACTATCGGCTCATCTCTTACTCCGGCGTCAAGATGAACCCCGGCATCAAAGCCTCGGACCTGGATCTCGACCTGAGCCGCGCCAAGAGCAAGCCCAAACGCGTCAAGACCAAGCTGTAGCCCTACTCCCTGCGCAGGCTGGCCAGTAACTGCTGATCCATCGACTTGCGCACCGCAATCGCGCCGGAGATAAGCCCGGTCAGCACAATCGCGGACAGCGTCAGCAAAAGCGAACCCCAGGGCGGGTGCGCCAAACCGGCAACCAGTCTCGGCAACACCGCCAGCAAAGCCGCGCCTGTCCCGGCCAGCACGCCGAATATCAGCAGCCAGCCGTTCTCCGCCAACACCAAGTGCACCACGGCGCGCCGGCCAAAGCCGACAGCCTGCAGCAACGCCAACTCGCCGCGCCGTTCGAGAACGTTGCGCACCATCACCACCGCCAGTCCCAGCACGCCCAATAACAGCCCGAGGCCGCCCAACGTCTGGAACGTGCTCAGGTACGTGTTCTCGACGACCAAATACCCCGCCAGCCGCTCGCCCGTCGTCGTCGCGTCAAATCCGTAATCGGCCCACTGCTCTTCGAGCCGCGCGCCCACCGCTGGATCGTTCGCCTCAATCAGAAACGTGTTGTATCCGCTGTGGTCCGGCTCCAGCGATAGGAAGTTCTCTTCCGATGCGATCAGCTGCGACTGGAAAATGCTCCGCGACAACAACCCGGCGATCACAAGCTTGCGCTGCCGGCCCAGGCCGTCCACGTAATCCGTGCGGTCGCCGAGCCCGAGATGCAAGATCCACATGACCGAGTTGGCATCGCCAAACACCGGAATCGCCCCGTCCTCAAATTTCCTCTCTAACACCAGCCACGGGTTCGCCTCTTCCTCCGGCGTCTGGGCCAAAGAGCCTTGGAAGGCGAATCCTCCTCGCCGGATCAAATCCTCCGGCGCGCCCAACAACGTCGGCTCCGTCGGACGGTACAAGTTCAAACAACTCGCATCCTCGCCCGCCTTCGTGCGCAGTGCATAGAGCAACGCGCCATCCAACTCTGCCTCGTCCAGTTGCGCGCTGTGCAGAGGCGCCGCCGACTCCGCGATGAGCCGGAATCCTCCATCACCCGAATTCACGGACGGCTCCGCTTGGGTCGCGTCATGACGGTTCACCGCCACCGTCACAATCACGAACGTCGCACTCGCCACCAACGCCGCCGACAACACGCTGCGAGTGGGGAACCGCGCTGCATTCTTGACCCCCAACCTCATCAGCGGAACACTTGAGGTCACATCGATCGTGCCGCGTGACGGCTTCAACAGCCGCGCCCGATACAGCGCCAACACGGCAACTAGCGCCAGTGCGCCTACGCCAAAAAACGCCGCCGCCGGATCCAGCGCCTCGCTCGCGTACGAAGCAATTGCCAGCCCGACCGCCAGCACCGCGCAAGCCACGCCCACGATCAACGGTTTCCGCGAACGCTTCGCCTCCGGCAACTGGTCCTCATCCGTCACCGTCCCCGACAGCAGCGACCGGATGCTCATCTTGCCGAGCTTGCGCACCGCGAGCCAAACCGAGAAGAACATCGTCACGAACGCGCCGACCAGCCCGCCCAGCAGACTCACCGGCGACACATGCAGCGCCAAGAACGAGCCGCCCACCGCCGCGCTCCACCAATTGTTCAAGCCATAAACCATCAGCCAACCGTAAGCCACGGCCGCCGGCAGCCCAATCACGCAGCCCGCCGCGGTCACGATCGCGCCTTCCTTCAACAGCATTTTCCGTACAAATTCGCCCCGCTCGCCCGTCGCCAACAACAGCCCAATCTCTTTCGCGCGCGTCTCCACGCCAAGTTTGAACAGCAACGTCACCAGCATCGCCGCCGCCGCAATCAAGAACATGCTGAAGCCGATGAAAAGCCCCGAAAAATCCGTCGCGCCGGCAGACGCCGCGAGGCCCTGCTCGCGCACTGGTTGGAACGCCAGCCCCATCGCCGCCGGGTCCAACCGCTGCCGCAACGCCTCCGCGTATTCCGGCTTCGGCGGCGAAACCCGCACCGACGTCAACGCGCCAAAGCGGCTCGTCCACAACTGCTTCGCCGTGTCGAACGCCACAAACGCCTTCGGCGCCGTCCGGTACTGCTCCCAATACTGCTCATCCACGGGCCGGATCAGATCCAAGTTCACCGGGAAGGGCGGGTCCCAATCCCCCATTCGGTCCGAATCGCTCATGCCCTCGTAAACCGGCGCCAAATTCCTGTCCGCGGCCAGCCCCTCGAGCCGCACCACGCCCCGCAACATGAACGTGTGCCTCGCCGTCTCCAGCGCGCCGCCCGCGCCGACCACGTAGTAGCTCATCTCTACAGCGTCGCCCGGCTTCGCGGCTAGGTCCTTGGCAGCCCAATCGTTCAGGTAAATCTCATCGCCCGTCAGCATGGGGGCAGGGGAGCCATCCAGCAGCGTCAACTCCGGCGTCCCGCTCAGCGCGCTAACGGTCGAGTAAGGAATCGCTTTGCCGACCGCTTCAATCGAGTTGGCCAGGTAGGTCAGCACTTCGACGCTCTCCACGCCCAACTCCGACGCGGCCGTTGTCGCGGCATCGGCAACCGCAGGCTCCAGCACAATGCGGCTCGTCTCCACGCGAATGACTCCGGAATCCTCGACAGCCGAGAGTTCCACGTCGTCCAGCGTCAGCGCCCCTTGCAGGTCTTGCTGAATCTTCCCTTCGTTGCCCAGGGGCGCAAACAGCACGTTCGCCCGCCCCTGCTGCTCCATGGCCCGCTGCAGCGTAGCCAACGACAGGAATGCATTGAAGGGCAACTGCTGATTCGGCGACAAGCCAAAACGCCCCGGCCCGCGGTCGGGCACGACGCTCTTCACCGTCAGCCGCAGCGTACGGGTCGTATCCGTCTTGCGGCCCATCACCGACTCGCTCGGGATCAGCGCGTCCGTCTGGAACCGCAGCAGCATCGCCCCGCCTTCCGCAACGCCCAACTCCCGCGCCAGCCCCGCGTTGACGACCACATCGCGCAGTCCCAACTCCGGCGCGGGGGCGTCGTAGAGCGCCCAAAAGCGTTCATCCGCGCCCAACACAGTAATTTTCGAAGCCCGCGCTCCCGACTCGGCATTCTCCGCGGTCCCGCGAATCATGAACGCCGGCACAGCCCCGATCTCATCGGCTAATTCTGCGCGGAAGAAGCGGTCCGCCACCAGGGCCTGCTCGATCTCCCCGAGTCGGTCCAGCGTCAAGTCGCGCAGACTGCCGCGCACGGAGTTGCCCACCAGGAGGGCCCCCGCCAGCACCGCAGCGCCGACAGCCACGCCCAGCGCGACAGCTAAATGAATGCCCCGGTGATATCGCAGCGAACGGGCTAGGAGCAGGCGTCGGGTCACGCTAGACAGCATAGCGAGCGCAGTCTAGCCATCGCTGCGCAGGGCCTTGCCCCGCTCGACCCCAGAATCGGGTGTGGTTCCCCGAAGGAGACTAAACCGCCGCCAACCGGCACTGCTGCGCGCACTCCGTGCAGGCCTCGGCGCAGCGTTTGCAGTGCTCGTGTTCATGCTCGCTGCACTGCTCAGCGCACCAGTTGCATGCTTCAGCGCAGATTGCGGCCACACGCCCGGCGAAACGGCTCTGCGCCACCATCAGCGTCGCGGTGATTCGGCAAAGTTCCGCACATTCAAGGCAGCAGCGCGGACAGTCGTTGTGACTCTTCTTCCCCGCCATCTGGGCTAGGCAGTCCGTACAAGCGACAGCGCACGCCTGGCATGCTTCAATTGCAGCCGTATAGGATGCAG
>CAMPKL010000389.1 GCA_946887065.1 uncultured Bryobacterales bacterium | reverse complement strand
GGCGATGTACTTGCGCGCGCCGTCCAGCGCCTCGGTCGACAGCGTGGTCGAATCGGTACGCATGTAGGTGATGAAGCCGTTCTCGTAAAGCTGCTGGGCGATAGTCATCGTCCGCCGGGCGGATAGACGCAGCTTGCGGTTGCCGTCCTGTTGCAGCGTGCTGGTGACGTAGGGAGCGGCGGGAGAGCGGGTAAAAGGCTTCTCTTCCACGGATGCGACCTTAGCCTGGGCAGCCAGCGCTTCAGCGCGAAGCTTCTCGGCCTCAGGGCCGCTGAGGGTGAAGAGGCCGTCCTTTTCTTTGAGCAGACCCGTATCGGGATCGAAGTCGCGGCTCATGGCCACGCGGCGGTCGCCGACGTAGGTCAGCTCGGTCTCAAAGCTCTCGCCGTTTTTGGCGAACGTCGCCTTGAGGCCCCAGTAGGAGGCGCTGTGAAAGCGGATGCGGTCGCGCTCACGCTCGACCAACAAACGTACGGCAACGCTCTGGACGCGCCCCGCGCTCAATCCGCGGGCCATCTTCTTCCACAGCAGCGGGCTCACGCGGTAGCCGAACAGGCGGTCGACGATGCGCCGCGTCTCTTGGGCTTCAACCAAGCTGAAATCGATGTCCCGAGGGGTCTCAAGGGCGTGCTGGATGGCCTCTTTGGTGATCTCGTGGAAGACCAAGCGCTTGATGGGAACCGTCGGCTTAAGCGTCTCCAGCAAGTGCCAAGAGATCGATTCCCCTTCGCGGTCTTCGTCAGTCGCGAGGTAGATTTCTTTGGCGCCCTTGACCAGGTCCTTGAGCTCTTTGACGTGTTGTTTCTTGCTGGCGGGCACGACGTAGAGCGGCCAGAAGTCGTTGTCGACGTCGACGCCCAGGTCTTTCCATGGCGCGGTTTTGTACTTGAGCGGCACCTCGGACTGGCTCTGCGGCAGATCGCGTATGTGGCCATTGGAGGCCTTCACGACGTAATCCTTCCCCAGAAAACGCTCGATCGTGCGTGCTTTGGTCGGCGACTCGACTATGACCAGCGAACGCTGGCCTGATTCCTTCGGCATAATTTAGCTGGACTCCAACGAGACGGCGCGAGTGTCAATCTCTCCACGCCAGCACGAAGCTTTTCCCCGGAAGCTGTTTGACCGCGCCGAACAATTCTAGTTCACTCAACGCAGCCAGCACATCCGCAGAGGACTCGCCTCTTACTGTGCGGATGATTTCGTCAATATGCAAGGCCTCGTCGATGCGAAGCAGAGAAAGGATCTTTCTGCCGGTCGGACTCGCCTGCTCCCCGAACAGGCTGGTTTGCGCCGGCGCAGCACCCTGTTGGACGCCTGACCGCTCACGATAAACCAGTTCCTGGCGGACCGTTTGCGGCAATTCCTCAATTACGTCGAGAGCTTCCTGGATCAGCTTAGCACCGTCTTTTATGAGCAAGTTCGGACCCCAACTTTGCTGCGAGACGATGGGTCCGGGTACCGCCATCACTTCGCGATCTTGCTCCATCGCCAGCCGGGCGGTGATCAGCGAGCCGCTGTATTGAGCGCCTTCCACGACGACGACGGCCAAGCTCATGCCGCTGATGATGCGGTTGCGAATCGGGAAATTTTGCGGGAACGGAGTGGAGCCCAGAGGAAACTCCGACAGCACGAGGCCGCGTTGTATCAGTTCGTCGTAGAGCTTGCGGTTCTCGCGCGGATAGGGTACGTCGACGCCGGTGCCGAGCACGGCGACAGAAGCGCCGCCGCCCGCCAACGCCCCCTTGTGCGCCGCCGCGTCGATGCCGCGGGCCATGCCGCTGACATGAGCCAGCCCGGCTTCGACCAGCTCTTTGACGATCTTCTCGGCGACCGCGCGGCCGTAGGGCGTGGGCCGCCGAGTTCCCACGACGGCAATGGAGTGCCGGCGTAGAAGGTCCGTGTTTCCTTTGGCATAGAGCAGGATCGGCGGGTCGTGGATCTGCTTTAACAGCTGGGGATAGCGCGGGTCTTGGTAGGGAATGACCGCGACGCCGCCGGCGCCCGCCTGACGGAGTTCGTCAGCCGCCGCCTCAAAGCTCAGCCCGGAGTGAATCGCTTCGATCACCGCCCCGCGCAGCCGCGGCATGGCCGTCCTCAGGTCGATGAGCGAGGCATGGAAGATACCTTCGGGGTGACCGAAGATCTGGACGAGTCGAAGTGCGTTCCGGGCTCCAAGCCCCGGAGTGAGATGAAGTGCCAGCCAGTTGAGCTGCGTCTCTGGACTGGCAGCAGGCGCCGCCATTGAGTAGTAGGCCTACGACTCTAGCAGCGACCGCTTGCGCGGCGCTAGTCCCGCCTTCGCGGGGTGCGGACCTTTCGGGGGCGCGGCGTTGGGCATGAGCCGATGTAGTTTGCGCAGGAGGCGCCGGGCGGTTATCTTTCTTTAGATGTATGGTTTTAATCTTCGCAGCGCTGCCGCATCGCCCGTTCAGATCCTCGCCGTCCTCCTATGCCTGACGGCAACGGCATTGCCGGCGCAAGAGCCGAATCGCGTCTCAGACCCGAACTTTCACGCTTGGTACATGTACTTTGGCGATCACCCGGTAGGCGACGGTCCCTGGGGTGTGCATTTCGACGGGCAGTGGCGCCGCCAGGGGGTCGGGCAAAAGTGGCAGCAATTGCTCTTGCGCCCGGGCGTCAACTACGACTTCAACGCCAATGTGCAGGTTAGCGGCGGTTACGGCTTCATCGAAACGCATCCCTACGGAGACTTTCCCGCGCCAACCGCGTTTCCCGAGCATCGTCTCTGGCAACAGCTGTTGCTTCGGCAGAAGGCCGGAAAGGTGAGCCTGGCACATCGATTTCGGCTGGAGCAGCGCTTCTTGGGGATCACGGACGCGAGCCGCCCGGAGGAAGATCGCGTAGTTGGCTACAGCCATCGGAATCGAATCCGCTACTACACCAAGGGCACCATCCCTATCGGACGCGGCGGTCCCGACTCCGACTATTTCCTAGCGGCATACAACGAGATCAAGCTCAACTTCGGAAAGAATACGGCGAGGAACGTGTTCGATCAAAATCGCGCTTATATCGCCGTCGGGCGCAAGCTGCCGGGCTTTGGAGCGATCGAAATCGGCTATCTGCAGCAAACCGTCCAGCAGGGCAATGGCCGGGTGTTCGAGTTCAACCACACACTGCAGGTTGGCCTGTTCTCGAATCGAAGGATCGGCCGTTAGCGCTAGACCCGCGCTCAGTCTCTTCTCCGTCGCATCACCGGACGCCGCTCCCCCGAAGGGCCGCACGCCCGCCTCGGGCGGCCAGGGGCCGCGCAAGCGGCGGCTAGCGTTTTTGAACGAACTCGGTGGCGTGCGACAGGTCTTCGGGGCGGCCGACATCGCGCCAGAAGCCTTTGATGTCGTACCAGGCGACTTTCTTGCCGGAGTTGACGAGTTCGTGGACGGCGTCGGTGAGCTCGTACTCGCCGCGCGGCGAGAGGCCCTTTTTCTCTTGAGCGGCGAAAACCGAAGGACGGAAGACGTAGATGCCGGCGTTGTTCCAGTGCGTCGAAGACGTCCCTTGCGGGGGCTTCTCGATGATCTTGGTCACGCGGTCGCCATCGGTATAAACGGCGCCGCCCTGATAAGGATCTTCGACCCACTTCACCGACAACACCATCTCCGCGCCTTCGGCGCGGGCCAGTATCTCGCTGTAGACGGCGGCTTCGACGAGGTTGTCCCCGTAGGTCATCAAGAAAGCGTCATCGCCGACGAAGTCTCGGGCCAACAGGGCCGCGCTGCCTGTGCCGTCTTGCTTGACCTGCGTGACGTAGCTCAGTTTCGCTTGCGCCGGCGGATGGGCCGCGAAGTAGTCCTTGACGATGTCTTCGCGGTAGCCGACGACGATAAGCACTTCGCGGATGCCTGCGGCTTCGAGGCGTTCGATTTGGTGGGCCAGCATTGGCCGGTCGCCCAGCGGCAGCATCGGCTTGGGGCAATCCGCGGTGAGGTCCTTCATGCGGGTGCCTCGGCCCGCGGCAAGCGTGACAGCTTTGGTGATGGTTTCCACGTAGTTACAGTAGCTGGTCGAGCGCGAAGACGCCGTCAGGCGGAAGCCTTATCTAAAGCTCCAAGCGCACAGCAGTTTTCTCTTTGGCGCTCTTGTAAACAGCGATCGTCATCTCGACCGACTTGAGGCCGTCATGGGAGGTCACTGGCGGTTTGCCATTGTTGAGAATCGCATCAACAAAGAGGCGGTCCTCCTCGGCGAAACCCCACTTCTCTTCGCGGGTCAGATTGGCGAAGTTCTCGACGCTGGTGGGCTGGTCGAGGCCGATGCGCCATTCGAGTTTTTCCATCTCCTCGGTGCGGATGGTGGAGTATTCGCCGTACACCTCGATGCTCTCGTAGGGAAAGAACCAGCTCGTGTCGGCGGAGGTGACGAATGTCGCGTGTTGGCCGCCCTCGAACTCGACCAGCATCGAAAAATCGTCCTTGCGGC
>CAMPKL010000388.1 GCA_946887065.1 uncultured Bryobacterales bacterium | reverse complement strand
AAGATGTTCTCGGTGGTGGCTTCTTTGCCGCTGGGCAACTTGCCATTCTTGATGCCGGCCAGGCCCGGTCCAATCTTCCGCTCCGCGCTGTCGGCATTGTGGCAAACCGCGCATTTGGATCCAAACGCGGCCGCTCCGTCCGAAACATCATCGGCCATCGCCGTGAAAGGTACTGCTAGCGCGAGCGCCGCCGCGCCGATGAAGAGTCTTGCAGAATGCTTCAAATCGTGTTCCTCCACTGGACCCGTAAGCCAGTTTCACTATATTACTCAAAGCGGGGCGTCCGACGCCGGATCGCCGGCACCTTTAGGACGAGCGGGAAGTCAATCTTGTTTCAACTGATCCCGCATCTCACCGTCTACTGGTACTTGCGCCGGCAACTGCCGTTTGAGGCTCTCGTCTGAAAGGCGCTCGGGCAAAGATTTGTTGTCCAGCGGAGTCGAGAATCCGTTAACCTGTGTCCGATTCGCGACGTTCTAAAGTTGGATAGTAGTAAGAACAAATGGCGAAAAAAGCGGCATCCGTAAAACCCGGCGTATCGCGCAAGGCATCGAAAGCCCCCGCGAAGAAGGGAGCCGCCGCCAAACCCACCCGCGCCGCGTCTTCGCCAAAGCAGAAGGTTGCGGCGAAGAAGGCTGCTCCCCCAAAAGCCGTTCCGCCTAAAAAAGTTGTCGCGAAAGGACCCGCTCGGAAGCCAGCCAAGGCCGCGCCGCCTGAAGTAAAACAGGTTGCCCGCAAGCGTGCGGCGGCTTCCGCCCGCCCGCTCGATGGATTGACCGTTGTGGAAGTCGGAGGCGGCATTGAGGCCGCAGCGGCGGGATCCATCTTGGCGGTCTTCGGCGCCACGGTGCTGAAGATTGAGCCGCCGGCCGCGGGCGATGCGGCGCGCTCGGCCGAATCGCTGGTCGGCGGAGTCGGCGCTGAGTTCCTCATGTTGAACCGGGGCAAACAGAGCGTCGCCTTGGATGCGGAGTCAAAGAAGGGACGGGACGCCTACTTGGCCCTCGCCCGGAAGGCCGACATCGTAATCGACGGCGCCGGCTACGGTGTGCTTGACCGGGCGGGAATCGGCTACAAGGCGCTCAGTAAGGTCGCCAATCACCTGATCTACGTCGCTATTTCCGGATACGGCCAGAGCGGCCCGCAGGCTAACACCGCCGGCACGGAGATCAATCATCTGGCCTTCGCCGGCGCGTTGGAGTTGTTCGGCGGAGCGTCGGGACTTCCCTCGCTGCCGGGGCTCCGGCTCGGGCCGGTCGCGGCCGGCGCTTTCCCGGCGGTGATCGGAACCCTGATGGCTTTGCAGGCCCGCAACGCGAGCGGCGCCGGGCAATTCGTTGACGCCGCCATCGTGGACGGACTGATGGGCGTTCTGGCGCTGAACCTAGCTCAATACTCGGCTTCCAAGCTCAAGCCCCGCTACGGTAAGGGCCTATTTTACGGTCAATACGCTTGTTATCAGCTGTACCCCGCCCGCGGCAGCCACTGGGTCGCCGTTGGGGCCCTCGCCCCTAGTTCCTGGGAAACGCTTTGTAAGTTGTTAAAAAGAGAAGACTTGATCGCGGATCAATACGCGGACGAAGACCGCCAACAAGTGCTCATCGCTGAGTTGACTCGCATCTTTCAGCGAAAGGAAGTGCGCGAGTGGATGGAACTTTTTGCTGGTCAGGACGTTTGCGTGACGCCGCTCCGCGGCGTTGCCGGAGCCGCGCACGACGAGCATCTTATTGAGCGCGGGACCATCGTCCCTCTAAAAGGTCCCGACGGCCCCTTCAGCCAACTCGGCGTCTTTCCCAAGTTGTCTGAAACGCCCGGATCCGTGGGCGAGGAGCCGCCCGTGCTTGGCGAACATACGGCTTCGGCGCTGGAACTTGCCGGCATTTCCAAGAAAGACATCGATGCCTTGGTTAAGGCCAAGGTCGCCCGAATCTCCAAATAGGCCTCAAAGCCGCCGCTTTCCTTCCGATATGAGCGTGGACGCGGGAACGGATTCCCGCGCGTTCTCAACCTCAACCAAGGAAGGAAAACATGGCTGGATTTTCAATCGTCACCAATATCAACTCGCTGATCGCCCAGGAAAACCTGGGCAAAACCAATGTCGCTCAGCAGCGTACGATTCAGCGCCTGACCTCGGGTCTGCGCATCAATTCGTCCGCGGATGACGCCGCAGGCTTGGCCGTCGCCAACCGCTTCCGCTCTGATATCGCAGTGCTGCAGCAAGGCGTGCGAAATGCCGCCGACGGCCTATCCACACTGCAGACCATCGACGGCGGTTTGAACAACGTTTCGCTGCTGCTCGATCGCGGCCGTACTCTGGCGACCCAGTCGGCCTCCGGTACATTCACCGGCGACCGCAATGCACTGAACTCCGAGTTTCAGTCGGTCATTGAGGAAATCAATCGACAGGCGCAGTCGATCGGCCTGGATCCCGGAGGACAGTTCAACGCCGCCTTGCAGGTCTTCATCGGCGGCGGCCGAGCGAACAACGGCATCTCGGAGACGTCGAACGGAGCCGTCTCGATCGACCTCACGAACTCCGCCGTCAGCGGCAGCCGCTTGGGTCTGGAAGGCGTACGGGCTTTGGGCGGCACGGAAGGAACCACCGACATTGGCAGCAGTTCCACGACGAGCGTCGAGGAAATTCTTGCGGATGCGACTAATACCGGTTCACTCGCCACGACCGGCTTCAGCGAGTTTGAGTTCAGCGGTCCCGGCTTTTCCGACGAAGGCTCCGCGACGCTCGCGGTCAACCTCAGCGGAGTAGTGGACTCCTCGACACTGGCCGCCGCGATAAACAGCGCGATTCAGGGCTTCACGTCATCCTCCGCGGCGGGCGAGTCCTTTAGGAACGCCGAAATCCAAGCCGTCATCAATACGGACGAGACCGGCAAGAAACAACTGGCGTTCACGTCCAGCACGGCGGCCTTCCAAGTGAAGGCGGGCGATCGGTTGGCAAATGCCCTGTTGGGCAACTTTGACTCCGGCGGACCCGCCGGCGCCAGTCGCGACGTTACCCGTACTGGCGCGGTCAGCGCGACGACCGCCGCTGCCGCTGACGTGATCTCGGTCGTGCTGAACGGCGGCGGCTTACAGAGCCCGCAAACTGTCTCGTATACCGCCACCATCGGCGACGATCAAGCGGACGTTGTCGCTGGTCTGCAGGCGGCGATTGCGGCCAATACCGCCCTTGCGAACGCAGGCTTCTCGGTTACCGAGACGGGGGGGCAAGCTAGCTTCACCAACGGCAGCGGCGAGAGCTTCCAAGTCCGCGTTGTAGGAGACGCCAGCAACGTACTCGGCTTCGGCGCGGCCGAACTGGGAGATTCGAGCGAGGCCACCTACAACACCATAACCACCGCCTACACGGCGCCTGCGGCTGGATCGACGGCGGCTTTCCGCATCCTGTTTGAGGGTCAGGAAGCGGCTCAGACTTTGAGCATCACGGTCGCCAGCGCAGCCACAATTCAGGACACCGTGGATGAGATCAACGCCGCGATAGCGAACAACACGGTTCTATCCGGCGCTGGATTGATCGCGCAAGTGTCCGGTACGGATATCGTCTTTGAGACGACCACCAACGGCGGCGGGGGCAACTTCATAATCTCCGTCAATGACGACGACACGAACGCGCTGACGGACTTCACGGATGCCGGAGCCGCCGGCGTCCTGCTCGTCCCGGGTACGCTCGGCGAAGCGGCGGGCTTAGTGGAATCCACCATCTTGTCCGGCGGAGCGCAATCGACGGGCGCGCTGGACAGCGACCCGATTGCATTCAGCAGCCTCTCGAACGGCAATGATGTTCAGAATCTCGTCGTCACGGCCCAAGACGACGCGGGCGGCATTAAGTCCGTAAACATCAACCTCAACAACGGCAACGCCTTGACGATAGACCAAGCGGTCAATGCCATCAACGACGCCTTGCAGGCTTCCAACGACACGACCCTGCAGAAGATTGTGGCGGTCAAAGAGCGGGACGGCACGGGAACGGAGGGCATCCGTTTCATAGCCAATCTGCCGCAAGGCTTCAGCGTTGGGGTCGGCGACCTCGCCAATAACCATGGCGTGGCGAACGATACCGGCTCGGGCGACGTGTTGCTTCAGAGTTCCGCCGCGCTGGCCGGCGGTTCAGTGGCGGACATTTCCTCGCGCGAGAACGCAGAGCATGCTGTTACATTGTTGGCTACCGCCGTCAGCACGCTAGGTACTCTACAAGCCAACGTTGGCCGCGGTCAGAATCGCTTGCAGTTCGCTATCGGTCTGGCAACGACGCAAATCACCAACATCTCGGCTGCAGAGAGCCGCATTCGCGATGCCGATTTGGCAGCCGAAGCGGCCAACCTGACCAGGACGAGTATTGCCCAGCAGGCCGGCGTCGCCGCCCTCGCTCAAGCCAACTCGGCGCCGCAGTCCGTCTTGGCGCTTCTCCGAGGATAAGCTTCCGGCTTGATCCATCGGCTCACGCT
>CAMPKL010000387.1 GCA_946887065.1 uncultured Bryobacterales bacterium | reverse complement strand
AGAAGTCCCAAGGGCCAGAGGGCGATTGCGTAGAACGGAGGCCGAGAGTATCGTAGGGCTTCGTTGGTGCCGCCAAAACGCTCAATCAGGAAATCGCGGTAGGGTTCCGGCTCGTACAGTTGGTCAGTACCGACGGTTTGGGCGGCGACATAGAGCGGAGCAAAGTCGTTTTGGGCGACCGAGATAATGTGCCAACTGCCGCGGACCAGGGAAGCGATGACGGCGACGACGAGAATGCCGAGCGCGACTTTCCAAAGAGCTTTCAACCTGACGAGTATACCCGGGCTCTCGGGATTAGAAGTGGCTGTGTCGCTCGTAAGAGGAGTCCGGTTCGTACTGCCTCCGGGACGACCACAGCAAGAAGGCGGAGCAGGCGCCTAAGGTAAGCGCCCAGGCGATTAAGGGGGAAGCGGCGGCAAGGTCGCTCACACGC
This sequence comes from uncultured Bryobacterales bacterium, assembly GCA_946887065.1. The sequence continues at coordinate 4,040 of CAMPKL010000387.1, read as the reverse complement.
AAGAATACTTCGGCTAGGTAGCCCATGCCTAGAAGTAGTCCCACGGAATATCCCAGGCGACGGCCGCGGGCCGTCAGGTAGGCTGCCATGACGCCGGCGAAGACGAGGGCGGCGCTGAGCGGCTCCCAATCGCGGTGCAAGGCCGCTTGCTGCCAAGTGAGCAGACAGATGCAGGCGACGGCGAGGAATTGCAGGAACGTCTTCACGATTCGACCCACTAGGTCTTATCGAGCGACAGGCGCCGGTACTTGAGGGGATACAGGTATTTACGACCCGGACTGCCGGTCGGTAGCGGGTTGCGCGACGACTCTTTCGGAGCGTTCGACGGCCTGCACGACGTCTCCGATGATGTCGGAGGCGTCTTCGATGCCGACGGAAATGCGAACGAGGCCGTCGCCAATGCCGAGGCGCTGGCGCTGCTTGGGGGCCAGGTCGCGGTGCGAACTCATCGCCGGGTAGAGCGCCATGGTATGAACGTCGCCCAACGTGGTCGCGGGCACAGTCATTTCAAGAGCGTTCAGGAAGGCCAGCACGCGTTCACGCCCGCCGGCCAGATCGAAGCTGATCATGGCGCCGAAAAGGCCTTCGGGGAAGAGCCGGACGCAAGTTTCATAGTCTGGGTGATCCGGATTGCCCGGGAAATAGACCCGCTCGATGGCGCAGCACTCGGCGAGCTGGCGCGCCACCAATGCCGCATTGCGACACTGCTTTTCCATGCGCAAGGGCAAGGTCTTGACGCCGCGCATGGCCAGGAAGGAGTCGAACGGGCTCGTACTCGGGCCGATGGTCTTTCGCAGATAGTTGAGGGTCGGATAGGACTGCTGCCTGCCCAGGATGATTCCGCCGTACGCATCGCCATGTCCGGAGAGATACTTCGTGGAGGAGTGAACGACCAGATCGGCTCCTAATTCGAGCGGACGAGAAAGTACCGGAGTCGTGAAGGTGGCGTCGACGATCAGCTGGGCGCCACATTTCTCGGCGATTTCGGCGACCTTGTCGATGGCCGGAACGCGCAGCAAGGGATTCGAAATGGTCTCGATGATGATGCAGCCCGGCTGGGCCCTGGCCACCGTCGCCTCGAACGCGGCAAGATCGCAAGGATCGGCGTAGCACGTCTCGACGCCGAAGGGCTCGAAGACTTTTTGCAGCATCGCCGTGGTCTGCCCGTAGAGCACGTCGGCGGCAACGATCGACTTGCGGCGATCCAACAAACCGGACATAACGGCCATATGGAGGGCGGCCATGCCTGAACCTGTCGCGACGCCAAAGTCGGCGCCTTCGAGCGTGGCGACCTGTTCTTCAAACGCGCTGACGGTGGGATTGCCGTATCGCGAATAGACGTAACCTTCCTTCTCGTCGTTAAAGACCTTTTCGAGGTCCTCAGAACTCTCGTAGAAGAAGGACGACGTGGCGTAGATCGGCGTCGTCGTGGGCGTAAATTCGCCCAACTTTTTGCGGTCGCCGGCGTGGACGGCGAGCGTGGATTGTTTGTCAGTCTTGCGCTTCAAGCGAGATCCAGCCCTTCAGGCGATTATACCCGTGGGAACGGGCTATTCATCTTTACCGAGGGTTTTTGACAGCAGCAGGCGGCCGGTGTCGTCGTAGCCGGCGCGGCGGTAAAAGTGTTCGGCGCGGTCGTTGCCCGGCATGACGAGCAGGTACATGGCCTTCACGCCCATCCCCGCGAGCAGTTCCTCGGCCTGGGAAAGGGCGCTGGAGCCCATGCCGCTTTCACGGTACTCCGGCTTGAGATAGAACTCGTCGATGAACGCGTCGCGCCCGGCGTACTCCAGGGCAAAACCATAACAGGCGACCAGATAGCCGGCGGCATCGTCGCCGTCGTAAATGATCCAGGCTACGCCCAGTGACGGGTCCCGGAGCAGCCGTTCGAGGCCCCTGAGGGCCGCCTCCTCGACAAAAGGATGCCCGTCGTACTCGTAGTAGAGGCGCATGAGGTCCAGCAAAACGGGGACGTCAGCCAGCGTCGCTTCCACAAGAAGTGCGTCGGGCGGGAACATATGGCGAATCTCGTGCGTCTACCGAAGTACGGCAGCAGACCGGGCGTCGGGACTCCCTAGGCTACAATTAACCTAGCGTCCGGATCTATCCGATATTCATGCTTGACACCGTACTAGCCAAAGTTTTTGGCACCTCGCACGACCGTGAGATTAAGCGATTGCAGCCGCTTGTCGCTGAAATCAACGAGCTTGAACCCGCGATTTCACAGCTCACCGACGAGCAACTGCAGGCCAAAACACCGGAACTGAAGGCCCGTCTCGCGGCCGGGGAGACCCTGGACGACATTCTGCCCGAGGCCTTCGCGGTTTGCCGCGAGACCGGCAAGCGCGTACTCAGCATGCGCCACTACGACGTGCAGCTGATCGGCGGCATCGTATTGCATCAGGGCAAGATCGCCGAGATGAAGACCGGTGAAGGTAAGACGCTGGTCGCTACCTTGGCCGTGTATTTGAATGCCCTCGCCGGCAAGGGCGTCCACGTCGTCACGGTCAATGACTACCTGGCTCACCGCGACGCCGACTGGATGGGCAAGATCTATAAGTTCTTGGGCCTGACCGTGGGCGTAATCGTCCACGACTTGAGCGACAAGCAGCGCAAAGAGGCCTACGCGGCGGACATCACCTACGGTACGAACAATGAGTTCGGCTTCGACTATCTACGCGACAACATGAAGTTCGACCTGAACGATTGCGTTCAGCGCGGCCACAGTTTCGCCATTGTCGACGAGGTGGATTCCATCCTGATCGACGAAGCTCGTACGCCGTTGATCATTTCCGGGCCGAGCGAGCAATCGACGGATAAGTATTACAAGGTCAATCGGGTCATTCCGTCTCTGCAGCGAGGCGAAGTGATCGAGGGGGATGAACCCCGAGATAAGACTTACACGGGCGACTACATCATCGATGAGAAGCACCGGACGGTCTTCCTGACCGAAGTCGGCGAGGCCAAGATCGAGAAGGCTCTCGGCATCGACAATATCAACGAGCTGGCCAACTACGAGTCCAAGCACTGCGTTGAGCAGGCGCTCAAGGCGCACGTTCTGTTCCAGCGAGACAAGGACTACGTCGTCAAAGACGGCCAGGTCATCATCGTTGACGAGTTCACCGGGCGTTTGATGTCGGGGCGGCGCTGGTCGGACGGTTTGCACCAGGCGGTCGAGGCCAAGGAACGGGTCAAGATCGAGCGCGAAAATCAGACTCTCGCGACAATCACCTTCCAGAACTTCTTCCGCATGTACGACAAGCTGGCCGGCATGACCGGTACTGCCGACACCGAAGCGGCGGAGTTCGGCAAGATTTACAAACTTGACGTCGTTATCATTCCGACGAATAAGCCGATGATCCGGACGGAATTCCGGGATATCGTTTACCGCACCGAAGAAGAAAAATGGCGCAACGCCGCCAAAGACATCAAAGAGTGCCAGGAGCGCGGGCAGCCCGTGCTGGTTGGTACGGTGTCGATTGAGAAGTCCGAGCGCATCTCGAAACTGCTGGGCAAACTCGGCGTTAAGCACGAAGTCCTAAACGCCAAGCAACACGAGCGCGAAGCCAAGATCGTCGCCCAGGCCGGGCGCAAGGGGGCCATCATGGTCTCCACTAACATGGCCGGCCGCGGCACCGACATTTTGCTCGGGGGCAACCCGGAGTTCTTGGCGCGAGAACATTTCACCAAGAACGGGCAGAACCCCGATCTCATATCGAAGGAAGAGTGGCTGCCGGTTTTCAATAAGTTCAAGGCTCAAACCGACGCGGAACGAGAAGAAGTCATCGCCCTGGGCGGCCTGCACGTGCTGGCTACCGAGCGGCACGAATCACGGCGAATCGACAACCAGTTACGTGGCCGCGCGGGCCGCCAAGGCGACCCTGGATCTTCCCGCTTTTACCTCTCGCTGCAAGACGACTTGATGCGCATCTTCGGCGGCGAGAAGATGCAGAATCTGATGCTCCGGTTGGGCATGGAAGAAGACGTCCCGATCGAATCCGGCCTGATTACCAAGCGTATTCTCGCCGCTCAGACCGCCG
>CAMPKL010000386.1 GCA_946887065.1 uncultured Bryobacterales bacterium | reverse complement strand
ACCCGTCCGGCGAGGTCAACTCGGCCGGCGGCCCCATCGCCATCGATCTAGACTAGCATGCGCAAACGACAGGACCGGCAAGGCCGGCGTTAGACGACACTGATGTGCGCTACCACCCCATTCAGGACGTAAACCACCAGGTGCCCGCCCTCCGGCAACTCGAACACGTATTGGTCGGTATAGCCTTCTCCAGCAACTCCGCGGAACGACAAATGAGGACGACCGAGCTTCTCGAGAAGCTGTTCAATTGTTGAGCCGACGGTGACGCCCTCCGGGAGAACAGCAGACGCGGCGGCGCCCGGCTGCTGGGCGGACTTGCCGCCGGAGGAGCCGGATTGCCCGACCGAGCGCAGCACGATCGGCACGGTCGGCTTCGCTTCCGCTACAGCTTCGTCCGGATTTTCGGCAGACAGCTCTCCGGTCGAGATCGCCGCTTCGGAATCTTCTGAATTCGTCGCGCCGGGGCCGCCCCAACTGACGGAGATGACAGCTAGATTCTCCGAGGGTTCCAGCAGTGTGAGTTGCCGGTTGACATCGGTGGCTCCGTTCGCCTGAACACCGCCGATGAGGGTCACGGGCGCGCCCCCCCCAAAGCCTTGGTCCGGTACGTCCCAGGCCACGGGTCCGCGCCTAACGGGCACTGTCTGGCGCTGGACCGCGCCATTTCGTTTGGCTGCGACACCGCGGCGATCAGCGGCCTTGGAGAGAGGATTTCCCAAACCGGTCAGGGCTCCGCCGACTCCAGCGCCCACGGCGGCTCCAGCGCCGGCGGCCTTGGCGACACCGTGTCCATAGCCGATCATCGCCTGGCCCGTAGCCAGGTCGACGCTGAGGGAGAACGCCAACGCGAGCGTGGAAACGATGTGGATGAAGCGTGCTGCCATGCGCATAGCGGGTTCCTCGGAACAGATATTCTGCCATCGGCAGACAAAGCTGACCATCAGCCTATCCCTCTAAGCCGCCCGTGTCCAGTTCCGTACCACCGTAACGGCGGCGAGACCGTTAGGCCTGGCCTGTGTAGTATTTCGAATAGTAGTAATACTGGTAGTAGCCGAAGCTCTTACCCAGGAACCACGGCTGGACGCAGTTCATGATGGCCCCGATCATCTTCTCGGAAGGGATGCTCTGCATGGCCCGCATCCATAACATACGGTTCGTGTGATCCTCGCGGACTACGAGCACCACGCCGTCGACTAGCGCCTGAATCAAATCGAAATCAGCGAATACGCCGGCAGGCGGCGCGTCGATGACGAAGAACGTGAACTGATCCTTGATCGCGGCCGCGATCTCCGCCCAGCGGCTGGTATTGAACAGGTCGGCGGGACCTGTCTGCGACTTGCCGCCGGGAAGGAAGAACAGATTGGGGAAAGGTTCGATGCGGCGTATCGCTTCGCGCAGCGTCGCCCTTCCCGTAATGACTTCCGCGAGACCGGGGCTGGCATCGACTCCAAAATAGCGGGCCAGGCTGGAACGATGTAGGTCGCCATCCATCAAGACGACGTTGAAATCGGGATTTAGCGCGAGTACGCCCGCCAGGTTTACCGACGTGACGCTTTTGCCGTCGCCGGACTCGGCGCTGGTCATCACCAGCGAACGTGGCCGCGAAGGATGCTGAAGAATCTTCGTGCGAATAATCCTGTACTGTTCAGCGGCATGGGTGCTTTCGCCGCCGAAGGGCAGCAGGGGCGCGCCATCCTCAATGTTGACGCGAATCGAATCCAGCTCATTCAGTGCCCCGACATGGAGATCGGGCGCATAGATGACTTCGAACGGCTCGTTGACGCCGTCGTCGGGAAGAGGCGAAAGCTTCGCCGGGGCAACTCCCTGAAAGTCTTTAATCCGTTGGCTGGCCGACTCGCTGAATTCTCTTTCCATGGCTAGTGTCTTCCCTTCTTAAAACGAGGCGCTAGAACGAGATCCAGCCGAAATACAAGCTGGTCGCCACGGCCATGGCCGCCAAGGACAGCAAAACAGACGACGCTAATAGGGCACGCTTGCGAATTCCTATACCGGAACGGCCAAAGTTGGCGCCGGCCGCAGGGTCAGTCTCGGGCACGATGATCGGGATACGCCCCAAAACGGGGACATCAGCGGGCATTTCCCACTCGCCCAGAACGACATTCCGCTTCAGTTCCAATATGAAGCCGAGGATACAAGCCAGGACCAACGAACCCAGTGCCGCGCCGCCTGCGAAGGCCTCGCGCGGGGGCCATACTGGCTTCGCTGGAACTCGCGCGTATTCAATGATCGTGAGCCGCTCAGCACTCTCACGCTCTTCCATGGTCTGGGCTAGATTAGCGTCGAAGCTCTTGTTGGAGAGTTCCATCCAACGGGCCAATGCGGTGTCGTACTCGCGCTGGGCGCCGACCAAGTCTTGCTGGTGAATAGGAATACGGCTCATTTTGCCCGAGGCGGCCGCGAAAGCGGCGCTCGCTGCGTCTCGCCGTGCCTCCGCGTTCTTGATCGTCTGGTCCGTCACCACCAACTGCGTTCGCAATTGTTTAACGCGGGTCTCGGCCTGCAACAGAACGCCGGCGCTTTCCGCCGAGATCGGAGCTGAACTGTCGGGGGGCTGCTCGTTGGCTTTTTGCGCCTCGGCCTCGGCTATGGCGAGTGATGAGCGCAACTCCTCGACATAGGACTGGGCGCGGACGACGTCGGGATGCGACTCGCTGTATCGGGCCTTAAGCGCTTCGAAATTCGCGGTGACCTGGGCCAGCTGGGAGCGCAAGGCGGACGGGGCCTGCCCTGCGCCGGCGTCCGTCGCCTGGCCTTCGGCTTGTTCGTTAACGCCGCGCCGGGCGATCTCCAAAGCGGCAATGGCGGCTTCCAGGTTGTTCTCCAGGAACATCTTGCTTTGGTGCGCACGGGCAACCTCGGCCTCGGCAGCCTGGAATTCAACCTGGCGGCGAGAAATTTCGGCAACCACGGCGGGTTGCTGCTCGGGCAACTCTCCGACGTACCGTTGGCGTATCTGCGTCAGTCGTTCCTCGGCACGACTGAGATTGTTCTGGGCATCCTGAATCTGCGTGTTGATGAAACTCGTGGTCCCTTCGGCGGCGATAGTGCGGGCGAGCTTGTTTTCGTCGACAAACCTGTTGGCTAAGCGGTTGGCGACTTGGGCGACATGGTCGGGACGAGAGTCGCGGAAAGATACCTCAAATGCGGTTGCATCACCTCGATTGGCGGTAAGACCCGCGACCAGGTCCACGGAAATATGCGCCTTCATCTTTTCGACGACTTCTTCTTCGGGCAGTTCCGCACGGTCTTCCGGATAGAGATTGAACTCCTGGATGATACGCGCGAGCACGTCGTACGACCGCACCTGATTGTTGATGCGGTTCAGGCGGCTGTCGAGCGTTTCGTTTACTGTCGTGGTGACGTAGCGTTCGGGGATGCGCTGCTGTTCGATGAGGATCAGGGCGCCCGCCTTATACTCCGGCGGAAGCAACACGACCACCGCGACCGAGATGACCGTCAGCACAAGGAACAGCGCGAGGATCGATACCTTCCGCTTCCAAATCGCCCGCAAGATCGACAGCGGCATGAGTTCGGGGCGTCTAAACTGGACGTCTTCGTTCATTGTTGAAACCTGTGAATGATGGTCGACGGAGTCAGCGCGATGAGTCACAACTTGGACGGCTCGTCACTCAGCGTCACACGCGTCACTCCTGTCTGCTGATTATCGGCCAGAGAGCCGAATCCGGCAACCCGACGATCGTACTGTCCATGGTGAGTTGGTACCCCTGAACCGACTTACTCTCCTACCTAGACCACTAGTACTAACCGGTCATAGCACGAAAGGACCGAAGGGTGTTTCCTCTAGTCGGATCAAGGTGAAAACCCTCGCCTGCGGACCCAACGCATGATATACTCGCCACAAGTCGAGATGGGAGGATTAGGAGTAGAGCGATCTATTCCAGTTCGTTCTCGGTAGAGTTCAGAGCTCAGCTAATCAAACGAACGCGGTCTCCCCCTTGCCGCTGATTTTGTTTGGTTGAGGAAGGCGGGAGTCCTTTCATGGCAAAAAAAGCCGAAATAACACGGAAGCCGCGGAACGGTTGGGGGAGAGCGAATCGCATCGCTCGCCGGTCGGTTCTGGCGATATCATTGGTCGTGGGGGTATCGATCCTGGCGGCAGAGCCGCTTGAAGCGGACGCCGTCCGCACGGGTCGATTGACGCCAATCGCAGCCGAGCGAGAAACGCCGCGCGAGCTTAAGAGATCCAATCCAGGGGAATTGGTGTCTGTATCGGCCTTCTCGGCGTCACAAAGCGATGCGGCTAGAGTTCTGCTAGCGCAGGAGTTGGGCGGAGAGTCGCAGCGGGCAGAAGGTATCCGCTCCATCCCCGCGACGACGGAAGCGGGCACGGCGCCTCACCGCGGTGAGGCCGGAGTGCGTCAGAGCGAAGCGGCGGAGGTGAGGGCGGAAGAAGAAGCCGCGATCGTCGGTCGATCGTTGCGAGCTTTCACCCGGGATC
>CAMPKL010000385.1 GCA_946887065.1 uncultured Bryobacterales bacterium | reverse complement strand
GCGTCGTACGTATCTCGCAATTCGTCAATAAAAGCATCGTGCAGTGTGCCCGCTTCGGCCATATTCGTTTCTCCCTGTTGTTCTGTTTTCAGTCCTAAAGGCCCTCTCAGGTGCAGCCCCGAGTTGGAAGAGCCGCCGCCCTAACTAGACTCATGACCTCATCCCGTGAATCATTGTGTTGATCCCCTAATCCTGCGCTCTGTTACTGGGAGCGTTTTGCGTGAAAACGGCCGTGACGATCAGCGCGTCCCGACAGATGAGCCCAACCGCCGTAGGAGGTCTTTACGATGTTGGAACGCCCTATCGATTTGTTGCTCGTCGCTCTGATTACCGCGGAGAACCTCCGCTGGTCGACACCTCAAGATTGGAGGGTCCTTGAGCCGGGAGTAGCATGGAGCCATGGATCGCGACGAAGCCTTGCGGAGTCATTTGATCGCGCTGTTGGACGGAGGGCTGGCGCACCTGCGTTACGACGAAGTCGTAGCCGATTGGCCGCGAGAGGCACGCGGCGTCCGGCCGGAGGGCAGCGCCCACTCGCCTTGGCAGGTTCTGGAGCACTTGCGGATCTGTCAATGGGACATCTTGGATTTCTCCCGCAACGTCGAGTACGAAGTGCTCGACTGGCCCGCGGACTACTGGCCCGCGGAGGAAGAGCCGCCGACACCGGACGCGTGGGAGAAATCGATCGAAGCTTTTTGCAAAGACATGGCGCGGATGAAGGCGCTCGTTGAGGATCGCACGCGTGACCTTTATGAGCAGTTCCCGTGGGGGAGTGGTCAGACGCTGCTGCGCGAAGCACTGCTCGTGGCGGACCCTAACTCCTACCACTTGGGCGAGCTGATGGCGCTGAAGAAACGTCTTGTGAAGTAGCGGCTCCCGCCCGTCGCCAGTCCGTCAACTCCCTCTTATTTCAGTCGCTTACGGTCTCCTTCCGGCGCCGAACCGTCATGTGGGCTCGACGAGGCCAAGTGCGTTGGCCAAACCGTTTGCAAACGGTCACGACACTCCATTTCTTCACCTAAAGCCCTCCTAATGACACCGTGGCCCGTGCGGCTTTCGTCCGGCAACTGCAGCGGGCGTGCCGCCAGCGCCGCGGGGTAACTCATGCGAGCAAAAAGGGGTAGGAGGATCAGAATGACGTTTTCAGCAGCCCAGCGGGCTCTTACGCTTGTCCTGGTGATCGCCGCGCTAGCGGCGCCGGCACTGTTCGCTCAAGCTGAACGTGCCAGCATTGTCGGAACGGTAACCGACGCCACAGGATCCGTCGCGCCTGGCGTGGAAGTCGCCATCACCAACGAAGGCACCAGCGCCACAGTCCGGCTCACCACCGATGAATCCGGAAGCTACACGGCTGTCAACTTGGTTCCCGGCTCATACACGGTTGCCGCCCAGTTGGCCGGATTCAGCCGCCAAGTTTTCACGGGCTATGTGATCCAGGTCAACCAAATCGCCCGGTTGGACATAACCCTCCAAGTCGGAGCGATCGATCAAACCGTCGAAGTACAAGCGACGGCACCGCTGCTGCACACCGAAGACTCGGCGATGGGCCAGGTTATCTCGCCCAAACCCATCTCCGATTTGCCTCTCAATGGACGCAACTTCGCGCAACTCGCCATCATCGCCCCCGGCATGACCGGTCTCGATTTCGCCCAGACCAACACCATCAATTCGGGCAAACGACCCGACGAGCTGCGGCCCGGCGGCACCACGATTTTGGCGATCGGCTCCCGCAACATGATGAACCAGATGCTGATCGACGGCATCGACGCGACTGAGATGATCTCGCAGACATTCGTCGTCCGTCCGACGGTCGAAGGCATTCAGGAGTTCAAGGTGACCACGAATAACGCGGGCGCCCAATTTGGACGGGCAGCCGGCGCGGTCGTTGTGCTGACCACAAAATCCGGCTCCAACGAGTTCCACGGCTCGCTATTCGAGTTCTTGCGCAACGCCAAGCTCGACGCCAAAAACTACTTCGACCGCAAGGACGCCCCCATTCCGCAGTTCCAGCTCAATCAGTTCGGCGGCAGCATCGGCGGGCCCATCCGTCGCAACCGTCTCTTCTTCTTTTCCGACTACGAGGGCTACCGCGAGCGGCTCGGCAACACGCTGGTCGAAACGGTGCCCACTGCCAAGATGCGAGCCGGCGATTTCTCCGGCGCCACTACCAACGGCATCTTCGACCCGTTGACCACCCGTCCGGCGGCGGGGGGCGGCTCGATGCGCGACCGCTATCAAAACGATCTCATCCCCATCTCGGCGATGGATCCCATCGCACGGCAAATGGTGCAGTTGTATCCGAATCCGCAGAACAGCTCCCTGTCGCGCAACTTCGTCGCCAACCCGGTCAAGGAGAGCACCGTCGACCGCGGCAATATCCGCGTCGACTTTCAATTGAGCGACTCAGATCAGTTGTTTGGACGCTACTCGCAAGACAACGCCCGGCTGCAGATTCCCGATACGTTTAATACCGATATCGGCGGCAACCCCAACAGCTTCGCCGGCCCGCAATCCGTTCGCGGCGATTCGCTGGTCGTGGCCGACTCGCACACCTTCACGCCGACCTTCATCGGCGACTTCCGCTTCGGCTACACCCGCTTCGACAGTAAGCTGACTCCGACTGAGTTGACCAACCCGCTGTGGGCGACCATACCCGGACGCGACTTGAGCGACCCCTATCAGCCGTCGGCGCCGATCATCGAGCCGGCCGGCTACTCGGGCCTCGGCAACGCGCGCTCCAGCCCGCTCATCCGCTTCCAGAACATGACGGAGTACATCGCCAACTTCACCTGGGTTCGCGGTTCTCACAACCTGAAGTACGGCATCGACTTCCGGCGCCGGTTGACGAGCGAAACCGCCAGCCCTCCGGGTCAGTCCGCCTTTGGACGCTTCAACTTCAACAACGCGTTTACTGTGAACCCGCTGTCGCGCGCCGGCACGGGCCACACGATGGCGTCCATGCTGCTCGGCTATCCAAGCAACACCGTGCGCGACTTCTTCATCCCGGGCACGGCTACGCTGACCACTCAGGAATACAACTACTTCTTCTCCGACGAGTGGCGCGTCAACAATCGCCTCACGCTCAACCTTGGCGTGCACTATGAGGTCAACACTCCCTTCGTTGAAGAGAACGACTACTGGGTGAACTTCGACCCAGCGGCCAGCAAACTTCTGCTCGCCGGCATCAACGCCGACCGTGCGGCCAACATCACCACCGATTTCAGGAGCTTGGGACCGCGCTTCGCACTGGCCTACCAATTCACGCCTAAGACGGTTCTCCGCACGGGCTACGGCATTTTCTACGCGCCGCAAAGCAACGCCGGAACCAACATCCGCCAGTTCCGGCAACAGCCCTACGACTTGATCTTCAGCATCGTGCCCGGAGATTTGGTTGTGGACAACCGCGTCTCCCAAGGCTTTAAGAAGCTTGAGGACTTCCCGCCGGTTGACCCGAACAACCCGTTCGGAACGATTCGCGGCGTGACCAACGACTTCCGCAACGCGGCCGTGCAACAGTTCAACTTTGGCATCCAGCACGAAGTAGCGAACAACTCGGTTCTAACTGTTGCTTTCGTCGGATCGCTGGGCCGCTTTCTGACGTGGAACCAGCCCATCAACGTCCCTCTGCCCGGAGCGGGCAACATCCAACAACGGCGTCCCTACAACAGCGCACTGCCGCTGATCACCGACATCACCTGGCTGCAATCATCCGGCAGCTCGGCGTTTACCAGCCTACAGACGTCGTTTGAGCGCCGCTTCGGCGGAGGCTTGTTCTTCCTCGGCAACTGGACCTGGTCTCATGCCCTCGACAACGCGGGCGAGGACGGCGGCGCCGGCGGACCGCTCCCGCAGAATCCCCTCGACCGCGACAACGACTGGAGTTCCCAGAACAGCGATATCCGCCACCGGGTCAACTTATCGTGGACCTACAGTCTGCCTTTCGGACCGGGCAAGAAGTGGCTCAACGACGGCTCGGCTTTGGGCGCTATCGTCGGCGACTGGGAATTCGCCAATATCACCGTCTTACAGAGCGGACATCCGTTCACCGTAACGGCTACCGGCAACCCGACCAACACCGGCCGCGGCGGTCGTGCCGACTTGGTTTCTAGCGTATCGCCCGATCTCGACAATCCGACACCCGATCTGTGGTTCAACCCGGCGGCTTTCGCATTCCCGACGGCGTTCAACTGGGGCAACGTCGGACGCAATACGCTTACCGGCCCTCCGGCGGCGAACTTCGACTTCACCGTCTCGCGCACTTTCCGCATCGGGGAATCGAAGAGCCTTCTGTTCCGCTCGGAGTTCTTCAACGCCTTTAACCATCCGCAGTTCGAATTGCCGGCTGCGGTACTCGGCAACGCAGGCTTGGGCCAGATCACCTCGACGGCGAGGCCGGCGCGGCAGATCCAGTTCGCTCTCAAGTTCGTGTTTTAAAGGGGCCGTAAATAGGCCCCGCAATGGCGCTCTCGGTTCCCCTATTAC
>CAMPKL010000384.1 GCA_946887065.1 uncultured Bryobacterales bacterium | reverse complement strand
GTCCAAAGCAACGTCCGGGGCAGGGATCTCGGCAGCTTTGCGCGAGAGGCCCAACAGCGCATCGAGGAAGTGCTGACGTTGCCCGCCGGCTATTACACCCGTTGGGCCGGTCAGTTCGAAAATCAAGAGCGCGCCATGGCCCGCCTGATGCTGATTACCCCGGCGTCGCTGTTGCTGATCTTTTTGATTTGTTACGTGACCTTCGGGTCCGTTTCGCAAGCCACGCTGGTTATGATGCTGGCGCCCTTCGCGACGGTCGGCGGCGTCGCTGCGCTGTGGCTGCGCGACATGAATCTCAACGTATCCGCCGCTATCGGCTTCATCGCCGTCTTCGGCATCGCCACCATCGACGGTCTGGTGTTGGTTTCAGCGATCAACAAGCGCCTCGAAGACGGTTTCGGTCTGAAGAGCGCCCAGCTCGACGCCGCGGTCACCCGCCTGCGGCCGGTTCTGATGACCTCCATCGTCGCCGCGCTGGGCTTGTTGCCGATGGCGACCGCCACCTCAACCGGCGCTGAAGTGCAGCGTCCGCTCGCGACCGTGGTGATCGGGGGGGTAATCAGCTCAACCGCTTTGACGCTGCTGCTCGTGCCGACGTTCTTTCCCTGGTTCCGCGGCCGGCGCCTGAAGAAATTGGGAGGAGGAGAGTAGCGAGCTATGCGGCGGAAAGCTTCTTGTGCTCGCGGTAGATCACCACTGCCGCGCCGATCCACAAGAGAACCATGGCGAAGTTGACCATGGCGAACTGCCGGACGCCGAAGCTGAGGATCTCGACGCCGACGAAAACCAGCCCGGCTTGCAGCATGTCTCCGAAGCGCACGAAAAACGTGTCGATGGCTTGCTTCGCTTTGTATTTCACGTCGCGGCTCGTCGGCAAATAGAGCGCTGCGCGCACCGTGTTCATGAGCGAATAGTCCGTGCTGTTCTCGGCGATCTTGACGATGCGCACCACACCGAGCGCCGGCGCCAGCATCAACGCCGCATAGCCCCCCAGCGAAATCGCCGGCAAGACAAACAACGCGCCCCGCACGCCAATCGCCGCGAATATCCGCGACACCGCGAACATTTGTATCAGCAGCCCCAACAAATTCACCCAAGCGTAGACGCCGCCGATATACGAGCCGATAAATTCCACCTGCTCCGTCTCGGACAGTCCGCTCGCCGCATCGGTGACGAGCCGGTTCAGCATGTAACCGCCGGTCGTATTCACCAAGTTCAACAGCAAGATCAACAGGGCGATGTAGCGCAGATAGCGGCTTTTCCAGACCAGCGCGAAGCCGCCTTCCTTGCTGAACTGCGCTCCAGCGTCGGCAACCTGCTCCGGCTCGTCCCGGCCTGATCCGCGGCGGTTGACGATGCGCGTGATGCCCACGCACAGCACCAACACCGCAGCTCCAATCAGCATCGCCACATACGGGCCGACCGCCTCAAAAATATCGCCGATGAGCGCCGTGCCCACCCACGCGCCCAGCGAAGCCCCGACGCCAATGATGGGGAACAGCCTCTCGCCCTGCGGTTTGGTGTAAATGTCGTTCGCGAAAGCCCAAAATTGCGCGACCACAAAGACGTTGAAGACGCCCGTCCACAAATAGAACGGGATCCCAATGTGGTAACCCGCATTCCCCAACAAGAAGAACACGCCCAGGTGGGAGACGAAGAATAGCGTCGCCCAGGTCACCAACTGAATACGGTTCGTCCTCGCCGCGAAAGCCGAGTAGGCCGGCACCACGAGCAACAGCAGCGCCGCCTGGCCCGCCGAAGAGTAGCTGGCAACTTCCGCACCCGATTCCGCCAAGATCAGCGTGTCGCGGACGACCTTCAAGATGTAATAAGCGCCCAGCAGCAGAAAGACATTGAGCGTCAGCAGTACAGCCGTTGCGCCCTCGCCTGCTTCAACAACGCTGAACAGGGAGAGGAATCTTTCAACAGGAGTCTTCCGTCCGCCGGTCGTTTTCATTGAATTAGGCAGACGCGGCAGGATCCGTAAACCATCCACTATAGCGCCGATGCGCGCTCGGGAAATCGAAACAAAACGAACGCCCCAAGCATCCATTAAACGCCATGAGAAGACCAAAAAGCTTTGTCATTGTCCTTGCCGCCGGAGTTCTCGGGCTAGCTGTTGCATCTTCAAGGGCCGCCGAACCGGACGACTTTGCTGAGCGGTGTGCAGCGTACCAGGACCTGCGCTCCAAGGCCGCCAAGGGCCTTCCGACGCGCTCGGATAACTCGACGCCCGAGGAAATCAAGAGTTACCGCGACCAACTTCGCGCCCGATTGATCGAGTTAAGGGCCGACGCGAAACCCGGCGACATCCTTACCCCCGCGGTCTTTGAAGTGGTTGCTGCTGTTCGCGCGGAGACCGCCGGCAGCCAAGGCAAAGCCGCCAAAGATACGGTCCTGGGGGAAGGGAATCCAGCCAAAGAAGGAGTCCCCGTACAGCTCAAGATCAATGCTCCCTACGAGGCGCCTCTTTCGACGGTTCCTCCCGATCTGTTGGCCCGCTTGCCTGAGTTGCCCGAAAATCTCCAATATCGGTTCGTGGGCAAAAGCCTGATTCTCTACGACTCCGACGCTGAAATAGTTGTCGACTACATCTCTGGGGCGGTGCACTGATGAGCAATAGCAGATCAGCGCGGTCTGTTCTCCTCTCACTTGTCGCGACGGTGGTGCTCGCCGCCGGCGGATGCCAATCCGGCGAGGTATCCGCGCCTCCGCTAATGAGGTCGGCCGTTCCGGCGCCGACTCCCGCAGCCAATCAGGCCGACGGACTGATGCTTCCTAACGATCCCGCCAGTCTCAAACTCGCGGTGGTCGGCGACTCCGGCACGGGCGGTAGCGCGCAGTATCGAGTTGCTGAGGCTATGGCCTTTTACCAGACCCGATTCGACTACAAGATCGTATTAATGGCCGGCGACAACATGTACGGCTCCCAGCAACCGAGCGACTACGCGGAGAAATTCGAACTCCCTTACAAGACTCTGCTCGATCGCGGCGTTAAATTTTACGCTGCGTTGGGGAATCACGATTTGCCCGATCAACGCTTTTACGAGCCCCTCAATTTGGGCGGCGAGCGCTACCACACGGTGAAACTCGCAGACGCCGTCCGGCTCTATGTCCTCGATTCCTCGTATGTGGATCCGGATCAGGTCGCTTGGTTCAAGAAAGAGTTGGAGACATCCGACAGCCCTTGGAAGATTGCTCTGCTTCATCACCCCCTCTACTCTGCCGCCAGGCGCCACGGTTCCGACATGGAATTGCGCCGGACTATTGAGCCGCTCCTTGTAGCCAATGGCGCCGATGTCGTCTTCGCGGGGCACGACCACGTCTACGAACGCACCAAGCCGCAGCGCGGTATCACCCATTTCGTCATCGGCAATTCGGCCAAACTGCGCAAGGGAGACCTTCGCCGCGACCAGACGACCGCCGCCGGTTTCGACTCCGGCTACAGCTTCATGTTGGTGGAAATCCTGGACGACGAATTACATTTCCAGGCCATCAACGACGAATACGAGACGATCGACAACGGCGTAATCAGGGAGAGGACCTCCGCGGTGGAGCTGACTTCCAAATGATCAACCGACGCGATTTTCTGCTTGCTGCATCCGCGGCGCCGCTGACTTTGCTTGACGGAGCGGCGGCGCAGTCGCGGGAGCGCATTTGGGCTCCTCCCGCACGAGCTTCGCTGATCCTGAAGAATGGCCCCGAAGGCGTCAATCGCCGTCCAAAGCCTCCTCTCGCGTTTCTTGAAGAGGATCTGGGCGGAACCAATCCGAAGATGAAGGTGCAAGACGCCGCAGGAATCAAGTGGAACGTCAAATGGGCCGAGGAGGTCCACTCAGAGACCTTCGCTTCCCGTTTGGCCGCGGTGGCCGGCTACTTCGTCCGGACGACTTACTACCTGCCCACGGGAAGGATCACCGGCTGCCACGGCTTGACCAGAGCCGGCGACCGCATCGACTCCGACGGAAGTTTTGAATCAGCGGTATTCAAGCTCATTCCCGAAGACCAGCCCTATTTGGCTTCCGCCAACTGGACCTGGGGACGGAATCCGTTCCTTTCAACTCCCGAAGGCCGGCGGCAACTCAATGGCCTGAAGATCGTGCTGATGCTCACGTCCAACTGGGATGGAAAGGACGCCTCCGATGTGGATCTCGGGCCGAATACCGCGATCTATGACGTGCGGCGGCGGGGCGGCAGGGAGTATCGCTACGCCTTCGACGATTGGGGCGGTTCGATGGGCCGCTGGGGAAATCCTTTTACCAGATCCTAGTGGGATCCCGCCGGATACGCTGCGCATTCCCCGGATTTTGTACAGGGGATCGACGAAGACGGCTTTGTACGCTGGGGCTATTCCGGCGTGCATGGCGACGAGGTGAAAAAGGACATTCGCTCATCTGATGTCGCCTGGCTGTTGCGAACGATGGGCAAAATTGAGGACCGCCATCTCGCCGCGGCGCTGGCCGATGCCGGCGCTGAGAATTTGGA
>CAMPKL010000383.1 GCA_946887065.1 uncultured Bryobacterales bacterium | reverse complement strand
CCCGACATCCCAGCCAAATAAATACTCGCCGATTACTAACCCACCTAACGCGGCGACAATCGCCGCACAGGCTCGGCCAGTTCGATGGAGCGTGACGCAAGATTCGTGGTGGCGGAGGCACAGAAGGGAAACACCGCACAAAATAAATCCCACTGCCGTGGCGGGATTCATCGCAACCAGACCGGTTGCCACGCTTTTCAGAAACTCCAGCTCGCACCACCAACCGACCAGCACTGCCAGCCCAGAAAGAATGGCTACCCAGGCGCAGATCGCCAGACAACTCGCGACGTTAACCCGCAAAAACATGTAACAGGCTGGCTCGTTTTTGGTGGGCATCTTCTAGGCGGGCGACAGGCAGGCATAACTGAGTATTCAACCGTAGGTTACGCTCGGATTCGGTCAATCGAGTTACTTAGACGATCCCCGCAAAAGCCCACTGAAGTACATTATGGACGTCCGATTCATTCGGTACGCTGGCCAAAGCAACTGAGTGTCCTGGGCGCGCGTTCTTCGCCGTTCAGCTCTGCTCTTCGGCACTCACCCGCACGAGGTTGTGCGGGGCAGGAGCGGCGATTGCGTGGTGTAGGCGGTGATGCTCTTCCACGATCGCTTTTGCGAGCTGAACTGCCACGGTCTCCGGTCCGGTGGAGTTACAGCATTCACCGCAACCGCACGACTTGCAGGCCCACATAGTTCGCTGTTCGGAACCAGTGCGAATGGTTTTCACGGTGTAGACCGCGTCGTCGATCGTGATTTCTTCGTTGTGCATGCTGAAGTGTGCGTCACGATCACGAACAGGCAATTTAAGTGCGGAAGACCGCACGGTCAGACGATCGATAACGTTAAACTGCGGAAACCCGCAGTCTCGCGGGCGAATCTGGAAACTATGCTTACGGTATGAACGTACTCATCATCGAAGACTCGTTGACAACGGCGATGACTCTGGAGACGTTTGTCACCTCTTGCGGGCATCTGCCGGTCTGTGTACCCAACTCATGGCTGGCGTGGCCCGTGGTCGATGTATGGCCCATCGACCTAGTGCTCCTCGACATTATGCTGCCGGGGTTGGACGGCTATGAAGTAGCCCGTCGGCTGCGAGAAAAGGATGTCCGGGCTCCGATTGTTGCGGTTACCTCTTTGGAGGACGATCCGGCAAAGCGCCAGGTGTACGGCATCGACGGCTACCTCGGCAAGCATGTCTCGATGACGCAGCTTAAAGACTTGCTCGAACGTTACGCGGTTGAGGCGATTGCGTGAAAGCTCGGCTCACCCAGCAATTAATTGGAAGCCAAAAGAGCGCGCGTTCTGCGCCCGTGCGGCGACATTCTTTCCCCATCGATAGGCTCGGTAATAGTGCCCAGACGGTTGATGCGAGTCCAAAGAAAGAATCGATCTCACTTTCGTCGACAGGCCCGGTGTCGAGTTCAACGTCGCTCGGTGGTCACTTCAGTTCTCGCCTTGGTTCTGTTTGGTCGCCACGATCTCCATGAGCTTCACTTCGGACTCCTGACCTCCAGCGTCAATCAGCAAAAAGATCTCGATCTTCTTTTGCGTGTCGCTGGACCAGGTTGTGATCTGTTTGGTTTTGAGTTCATTGCCTCTGGCATCGGCAACGCGACTGTGATCCGTCAACACTTTTGCCGCAGCGTCGTAGTCGGCTTCAATCCGCCGCGGAACGGTCGTGAAATTGTCGACCCAGGTCCCCACGTATTTCTTCGCGCGAGGGTCGTAGCCCATCAAGGCATGGCCTTCAAACTGTCGTTGACCGCCCATTTGGAATATGAATGACGTCTTCAGGTACAAACCGCCACCGACGAGCTCATTTACTTCAACGCCCCTGAACTCCAGCGGCTGCTGGCCCTTGAACATCTTCACGTCGCAGTCCCATGTGCCCGCCTCTGCGGCCAAGAGCTTGTGTGCGGGACGAGGTTTTTGTGGGTTTTGAGCCAAGGAAGCGGCTGTGAGGCAAAGTGCAAGCAGACAGGCGAGCGTACGCATAGAGGGCTCCAGGCTGAAGGATGTGGGAATTAAGAAACCGGACGGTAAGCCTTGCCGCCGTGCAAGGCGCTCAATGGCAATAATCTACTTCGGCGTGGGAATAGAATCTTGACGATTCTTGCGGTACCGCTTGGGCGCGCCGGCCCAGCGTCAGCGTCGTTTCCGCACCGGAAAATAGACCTCGGTAAAGCTGGCCGCGGAGTCGCCGCCGATGGCGATTTTGCGATAGATCTGCACTGGCGGACCCACGTCGAAGTCGTACTTCTTCGAGCGGCGGATGCCGTCGGCTAGATTTCGATAGGCCTGATCAATCGTGCAGAGCGGACCGATATGCTCGATTCCGCCGTATCTGCCGCCTGCGAAGTCGAGGCGGCGGAACCGCCCGTGCCCCGCGATGTCTGTCTCCGCCGGGATGCAGGCGTCAAGCCGCTGTAGCGACGGGGGCGTCACGGTGGGGTCATCGTAGGAGATAGCAATTGGAAGTTGTCGATAGGCAGTATTGCTGCGCTTCGCCCAGTCGATGAGCTCGTTCCACAATGGGTCATCGTCCCGCAACGGAATGGGACAAGTTGCATAGGCCCCGTGATGCCGGACGGCGAGGAGCGTCATTGGGTTCAACGACACAAATCGCACGTCGGATAAGAAACAGCCGTCCCCCTGGAACCCGCGGTTGCGCTCCAATCGCTTGGCTTGGGCCTCATGGCAAGCCTTGCGATATTCCCTGGGCGAGCAGCCGAAAGCGCGTTTGAACTCTCGCGAAAGCGTCTCATGATTTTTGAAGCCGACCGAGAGGGCGATTTGCAAAATTGTCTCGCCGGTGATTGCCAGCTTGTACGCCACACGCTCCAGTCTCAGGCGGTGGATGTATTGTTTGGGCGTCTGACCGACTTCGCCCGAAAAGAAGCGATGGAAGTGAAACGGAGAATAACCGAACTGCCTCGCCAACGACTCCAGCTTCATCTCATGGTCGAGATTTCGCTCCATGCCGATGAGCAAGGGGATCAATTCTTGAATTCGGTCGTGCGAGGCATCATCGGTCGGCATCAGCTAACGTTCTCCAATTGAGTAGGAGTCGGATCCCCGCTTGGCGGTACCGCGCCGCAGCTGACTTCATGTAGGCTAGAGGGACTTTTCGAGGATGTCGAGTCCGCGCTGCGCGGTTCGGCGGGTGATGGTCAGGGCGGGGAAGAGCATGAGGGTGTCTTCTTCGGCAGAGACGAGCAGGCCGTTTTCGCGGCAGGTGCCGCCGACCTCAGAGGCGTAGATTTCGTCTTCGACTTCGACGCCTATGGCGAAGCCTTTGCCGTGGATCGTGGCTTTGCCTTTGAAAGTCATCTGAGAGCGCCGAGTGAGGAAATACTGGCCGAGTTCGGTGGAGTTTTTGAGAAGCTTGTTCCGGTGGCGCTTTAGATAGCGGAGGTTAGTCAGGGCAACGGCGACGGCGCGCGGGTGCCACCCATAGGTGGAATAGAGGCCGAAGTTTTCTTTGATGGCGTTCGCTATTTTGGACGTGGTGATCACGGCACCCAGGCCGCCGTAGCCGCCGGTGATGGCCTTGGCCATGCACAGGACATCGGGATCGAGATTGAAGTGCTCGCAGGCGAAGAGCTTTCCAGTCCGGCCAAAACCCGTGGCGACTTCGTCGGCGATGAAGAGGGTGCCGTAGCGTGTGCAGAGCTTGCGGACGCCACGGATGAACTCGTCCTCGGGGACGAGGGCGCCGAGGTTGCAGATGATAGGCTCCATGATGAAAGCGGCAACGTCTCGCTTCTTCAGCAGCGTCTCGACTTTCCCAAGTGCCTTGTGATCCAGTGGCGGCTCAACCTTGTGGCAGTTGGGTAGGAGGTTCGGAAAAGTCTCACGGTTGTCAGATCCGCCAATGCTCATGGTGGCGATGGAGTTGCCATGGTAGCTGTCTTCGATGGAGACGAACTTGCCCCGGCCGGTGTAGGCCATGGCAATTTGCAGCGCGCCTTCGACCGATTCGGTGCCGCCCGTAGTACGGTAGGAGACTGCGAGCTTACCTAGCGTGATGCGGGCGAGCGCTTCCGCGAGCTGGACCCAGGGGCGGTAGAGGTAGTCGGGATGAACGTAATCGGGGCCATCGAATTTGCGCGCCGCCGTGCGGATCTCGGTGTTCCCCCAGCCCAAGTTGCCGACGCACCAGCCCATCATGAAGTCGATGTATTTGCGGCCGCGGGTGTCGGTGAGATAGCTGTCGGCGGAGTTGCCGATGATGACGTCCTCGGGTTGTCCCTGGCGGCCGAAGTGCTTTTTGTCGAGTTTAAGGAGGTTCATGCAGGGCTCCTCTCGCATGCGGGGGAAGATGCGGGCAGCGTGGAGCAGAACAAATTGGACGCGTTTCGATTCTAGCAGATCAAGGGGATTCGAACCCCGTCCCTTATCGGCTCCCAAAGGCCGCAGAAGATCTTCGGAAATAGACGCGATTGGAAATCCTTGCAGCGAATTTACAGCAGGCGCACCTAGCAG